>DATLYW010000021.1 GCA_035574315.1 Candidatus Zixiibacteriota bacterium | reverse complement strand
CTCTTCCTCCAGCTGCCGCAGCCGCCGGACATCGCTCACCTCCAACCCTCCGTATTTTGACTTCCAACGGTAAAAGGTCTGCTGCGTGATCCCGTGGCGCCGGCAGAGATCGGCGGTCTTTGCCCCCGCCTCGCCCTCCTTGAGGACCGCTATGATTTGCTCCTCACTAAACCGCTTGCCTCTCATCGCTGTCCTCCTTTCGCTCTGCTATATCCCAGGAGGACTCACTTTCAAAATGGCCTAGTTTTTGGGGGGCAGGTCAATACCACTCGCATGCAAGCTCCCCGTTGAGGACCGCACTCCTCGACCGGCCCTTAACCGCCTCCTGTCAAATTGCTCCGTTCGAAATTTACACTTTGACCGTCGGATTCTCTCCAAACGGTATTCAGATGTTTAAAGGATTTAGGCGGCTACCTCAGCCGTATGCCGAGTTGCTACCTTTCCGCCCAAGATCGTGAACCTTTTTGACAATATAACGGGGCCGCCCGCGAACGTCTTTGTAGATCCGCCCGACGTAGAACCCCACGACACCTAAGGCTAGCATTACTGTTGACCATAACAGCAGAGCCACGGTCAACCACAGTGCCCAGAACGGCACAGGCTTGAAGAGAAATACTACGGTCAGTGTAGCCATGCTACAGGCAACGATTACCGTTCCGACAACACCGAGAATCAAAATTAAATAAATTGGCCCCATGGAGAACGACGTGAGACCGCTAAGGAACACTGTCCATGCTTTTCTCCCAAACAACGGCACGTGGGATCTTCCAGCGGCGCGCGGCTGAAGATCATACTCTACGTAGTCTTGCGTATATCCAACCCATGGAATTAAACCGCGCAGGTAAGGATCACTTTCACGCAACTTCAGTAGATGATTTACGACAACACGTGAAATCAATTTAAAATCCCCCGCATCGGTAGGAATCGGTATCTCCGCAATACGATTAATTATTCGATACGCCACATGGGCTGCGACAATTTTTGCTTTGCTCTCCCCAAGACGACGCCTCCGCACTCCATGCACTATGTCTGCGCCCTGTCGCCATCGGGCAAGCATCTCCCTCACCACCTCGGGCGGATCTTGCATATCCGCATACATTAGAACAACAGCATCGCCTTTGGCATGCTCCAGGCCGGCAAAAAAGCACTCTTCGACCCCGAATCGTCTTGACATTTGAACCAACCGCAGGTTGTCTACCTGATTGGCGAGCGCGCGAATCGTACCTACTGAATTATCAGTCGAAGCATCATCTACGAAGATCAATTCCATATCTTCGGGAATGCCCTGAAGCGCCTCGGACACTCTCCTTATCAGGAGAGGTAAGACTTCCTGTTCGTTTCTGAACGAAAAAACAATGGACACCAATGCCATAGTCATTATTCCATCATTTGCTCACGCGCTTATCGTCTATCAGCGCTCTCACTGCATCCTCGCTTGTAGCAACCACTACACCCGGCTTTCTAGCCAGGTCCGGGTCCCCGTAATCCGGTGACATGCCTTGAGGGAACCCGTAGATGCTCCCGTCAAATGAAACTATATTGTAACCCTTATAATTTTCCGCGATCAGTCTCGGTGCTCGCAAGCCAATATTTTCGTTTTTTGGAATTCTGTCGACCGCGTTCATAACCTCTTTCACGGAACGCCCGGTTAACACACCTTTGCGTCGGCTAAGATTCGGGTCCGTGTAATCAGGCTTAAATCCCTGAGGGAATCCGTAAATTCGAGACCGGTACAAGACGATGTTGTACCCCGCGTATCCTTCGATAATCATTTGCGGCCCACTGACACGTCGCACCCTTCCAACTGCCTCAAGCGAGGCAGAAGAAGCTTCAACGCTCGCCGACGTTGACACGGAAACAGGAGAGTCGGACAGCGCTGGAATCATCGGTCCCATCGCTAAGCTAAATGGCGGAATCCTGGTTTGAAATCCAGCCCAGCTCATATCAACACACGGACAAAAATACTTCCTCAATTCTGCCGACCGGCCAACGGTATCTGGTACAAACGAAACATTTATTTTTCTCGCTCGCCGCCGCGACATGCCCGATTCTCGAAGGGCTACACGCACTATCCCGTCCATGCGCGCGAAATTCGTTCCCATGTACCGGAAATCATAAAACAAACTGCCCCGGACGATTTGCGCGCCCCATTTGGGCGAGACCACCACTACCTTTGTGAGCTTATCCAGCTCAAGCCACCGAATTGAACTTCGGACGAATTCATACTCCCTATTGACGTTGGCCACAAACAAGTGAATTCTGAGACTTGAGAACACTATGGCGATACCAACAACAACCGCAACTGCAGCCGGTAACGTTCGCCGACTATCCCACCACGAACATACTTCGTAAACCGCCCACAAAAAAAGTACGACCGCCATGCTGGCGGCAGTAAAAACGATGCGGTACGCGACGAAGCCACCCCTGGGCAAAAAAACAGGAGCCGCGCTGGTTGCAAGCAGAACTACAACCGTTGCTGCCCGCCAACGAGAAGCCACATCGATCCACTGACTGCCACCTTCGTGACCCGCTCTACGGACAATCTTCCACAGAATCATTCCAGCGATAAACACAAGAACAGCAAAATGAAACCCCGGTATGTAGTTTGAGGTCCACAGATTGAACGTAATTGCAGCAAATTCATTGACCAAGAACAATCTTTTCCAGATGTCGATGGACAATGAAAACTGATAATTTTCCGTAGGTAGCACGTACTCACGGACAGCTTGGCTCATTTGCCACAGTATTGGCATCAAGACGAACTTTGTGACAAAAAAGTAAAGCACTAGGAGACTAACTATGGTGCCAATCTGTGCCCAAATACGCCCACGTTCCCGAGCCCATTGGTCGCGGCCCATAAACAACGCACATATGAGAGGAAAAACGAGACAGAATATGCCGACCGGTGGGTAAATAAAAAAAGACAGAAAGACTACCGCATAGCCGAGGTGTCGTCGAGAAATGACCGTGTGGTTCTTGCTGGTGGTCTCGGAATCCTTGAGTGGCAAAGAAATTAAAAAATAGCCCAAAACCGACATGAATACTGTAAGACTTCCGGGAACGAAATTTGTGAGCCAGACGACATAAAGAGCCACCGGTGGCAGCGAGAAGATCAGCAACCCCGTGGTCAGTGAAAACGGCGGAGCAAATTTGTAGTTCTTGATAAGAACCACGCAGAAAAGATAGTACGCCCATAAAATTACCAACAGGCTTACACCACGACCTATCGCCAGACTCTTGATACCCGTAAACGCAGCGAAATGTAGATTGAGTAAAATTGCGCCGAGCGGTCTCCCAACGACCAAAAGGTGTGTTGATTCCGGAAATCCAAGGCAGCACTTGCGGTTATCATAAGACCAGATCATGTAGTCATTGTGGACTCCAAATTCAAAGACAAACGACGGCAGATAAGGAACAACCACCAGAAACGCACAAACGACAAAAGTATAGCGCCAATGGTACCCAAAGATGTTTGCAGCGGTCGGGCCATAAAAGGCCTCGCTCTCTCTGGAATCATAACTTTGCGATGCCACCGGCAGATTATGAGCATCTGAAAGCCCCTTGTAGTTATCGCAAAGTCTCGGATCTTGGCTTGATTTGTGTGAAATTTCGTTCTCTCGGTATTCCATGCTGGGAAAAAGGTCTTTCTCGATTGTCCTGTAGCGCGCAACGCTTACCGCGATTTGTCAATAGATCCTGAAAATTCTTTCTTAACACCCGCAGAACTTCTCGCGAATGAACTGAAAATAATACGCTCCGCCCCAGCGAAACACCTGAAGCTTTCTGACTCCGCCCAAGCGCGGCGGTTCGTCGGCGGGAATTTCCGTGACCTTAAGCTTCCTCTTGGCTGCCCTCACTGAAAGCAACGGCTCCCAGCTTATCGTCGTACGAAAGATTCTTTCCGCCGTCGAGTAGGGATCATCCTTGTCCAAACCCAGATCGTAGATCAACTGCGTCTTGTAGGCCCGGAAAATGTTCATGACGTCCGTGTAGCGGCCGCCGTGCAGTACGTTGACGGTCTGCGTGAACAACCAGTTCCCGAGGGCCGTGACGGGATCGTCGTCCTCGCTCCGAGCTCCTCCCAGGTAGCGCGAGCCGATCACCATGTCGTAGCCTTCCCGCATCTTGTCGATCAGCGCGGGGATCAGCTCGGGGATGCAGTTCCCGTCCGGGCTGAAGGTGACGATAACGTCCCCCTCGACGTACGGCAGCACTTCTTTGTAGGCGTTCCTGATCCCCGGCGCACGCTGAACGTAAACGAAATAACCGTTTTCCTTGGCGTACTCGATCGTGCCGTCCACCGATCCGCCGTCCAGAACGATGATCTGGTCGCACCATGTCCTGTCGACGCGCGGCATGATCGCCTTCATGCCCTCGATCTCGTTCAAGGTCAGAACCAGCAGTGTCGTCTTCAAGATTTCATGCGCTCCTTTTTCCGCGGAGCACGGCCGGGATACAGGAACTTGTAGTACGCGATCAGCGTGCAAGGGTCCTGAATCTTGGAGCAGGCGACCATTTTGCGGAGTGTCGCCAGATCAAAAAGAGAAAATTCGCGATGACCCCATTCGGCCGTGCGAAAGGGCCTGCTCCTGAAGCACTTCGATGCGGAGAATAGATGGACGCGGGCCGCCAGGACCCCCGCATCCGGAACGACAAACCCCAGGGATCGAATGTTGCGCAGGGAGCATGAGAGGCCGGTCTCCTCTTCGAGCTCGCGGACCGCCGAGACCGCATCCGCTTCCCCGTCCTCGATAAAACCCCTCGGGATCTCCCATGACTCGCAGGCGACTGCGTGCCGGTAAGTCCGGATCAGCCCGATCCGGCCGTCAACGACCGGAAGCACGGCTACGCCCGTCGTACCGCTGTTACTCGCTCGCTTCGGGGCGACAACGAGATAATCCCGGGCAGCGGTCCGCCCTCCGGAAGCGATCTCGTCGAAGAACACCGAGAACCGGCTGTTCTCGCAGACGAGCCTGCGCTTGCTCACAACCGGAAAAATGGCGTCTTTTGACCCCAATGATTCGTCTCGCCGTCTTAAGCGCCTGCGCTTGGCGGCACGGCCCCTTCCGCGGGCACGTACTTTCTTTTTAGCTTATGCGAGGTCATCTCATGGATCTCCCGGACCGTTTGCGGCCCGAATTTGGCCTCGATCATCGCGAGATACTCGGCGTTACGGTAATAGACCTTAAAAGCGTGGTCCCGGAACCGCAGCACCTCGGGTCCCGAGAGGTACTTCGTCGGCAGCGGCAGCGTGTCGACCGAGTGCTGCGAATAGCCGCTCCACTTTTCCGGCAGCGGCCAGCCTCTTTCGAGCGCCAGCTCGTAAAGCCGCGACCCCGGATAGGCCATGGCCGAGTAGAAGTTCGCGAACTCGCAGTTCAGCTCCACGGCGAGATCGAGCGTGGCCTGCATGCTCTCCAGATCGTCTTCGGGCAGCCCGAAGATGTAGTTGCCAAGGACGTTGATCCCCGCCGCCCGGACCTTCGCGATGGTGTTGAAGATTTCCTCCTGCCCGAACCCCTTGTCCACGTCGTCCCGCACCCGCTCGCTCGCCGCCTCGATCCCGAAGGCGAGCCAGTTGAATCCCGCGCGCTTGAGCTTCTCCAGCATCCCGTCCTTGACGGTGTCCACGCGCGCATACGCCCAGATGTTGAGATCGAAGCCGCGCTCGATGATGGCGTCGCACAGACCGAGGACGTGGCGCGGGTTGAGCACGAACATCTCGTCGGCGATCTTGATGTGGCGAACGCCGTAGCGCTCGACCAGCTTTTCGATCTGGGCGATCACTGCTCCCGGGCTCCAGAACCGGTAACTGTTGACGGTCTCTTTCATCCCGGCGAGCTTTTCGCCGGATTTGAAGGGGGCCTGAATGCAGCAAAAGCTGCAGCGGTACGGGCAGCCGAACGTCGTGTAGAGGGAAGCGTAGGGCCGCCGCGACGGCTCGCCGAAGCAGTGCCAGTTATGGGCCCGGTACTTCTCCATCGGCAGCAGGTCCCACGCCAGCTCTCCCATCTCGCGGTCCAGATCTTTGACCAGCGGCGCCGGAGGGGTGACCGCAACGTGTCCGTCCTCCCGGTAGCAAAGCCCGCGAACCTTGGAGAGATCGGGCGAGCGGCTCCGGAGCGCCGAAAGCAAATCCGCCAGGGTCCAGGGGCCTTCCCCCGTACACACGAAGTCGGCGCTTTCTTCGCGGAGCGTCCGCTCGGGCAAGGCCGCCACGTGTCCTCCGACGAGCAGGACCGGCTGCTCGGGAAGCAACTGCTTGACGGCGGTACAGATCGCGCCCGCGGCGGTCATGTTCTGGGTCGAAGCCGAGGGTTGATGACCGTACACCACGACAGCGCAAAGTAGCGGGCGAATTTCCTCCACCCGTGCCGCGACCTGTTCGGGCGCCAGATCTTCCGCCTCGGCGTCGAGCACGTACGCGGAGAAGCCCCGGCTGCGGGCGAAGGTCGCCATGAGGCCGGTCCAGACCGGGGGCTCGATCGCGGAGAGCGTGGAGCCGAGAGATTGATAGATCTGGCTCCGGCTCCCCGGATGGATCAACAGGAGATCGAGGTCGCTTTTGCGCATAAAACCAAGTTCCTCACAGTCGGTTCAGCATGGAGCACAGCCGGGAGATCTTTTCCCGAGGGAGCTCAGGATAGTTGCCGATATAGAACCCGTAGAAGTGCACGTGGTCCACGGCTGGGTAGTTCCGGTAAGCGTCGCCGAAGAGCTTGCGCAGATAGGGCTGGCGGAGCTGGTTGCCGCCTCCCGAGGTCCCGCGGCGGAATTCCACGCCGTGCTCCCGCAGGGTCCGCACTACCCGGTCGCGTAACGCTGGGTCAGGCTCCCGCAGCACCAGCGTCAGGGCGTAGTTGCAGCTTCCCGTCGTATCGAAATCGGTGCGGTATTTTCCGGGGTCCAGTTGCTCCAGAAAACAGTTGAGGTTCTCCGTGCGCACGCGGTTTCTCGCGTCCAGTCTGCGGAGCTGCGACCGCCCGATCACCGCGTTGATCTCCGTGGAGCGCACGTTGTAGGCGGGAAACGCGAAAATGAAATCGGGGTTGAGGTCGGGGTGGTCCTCGGCGTAGCGGCGCCTGAGGGCCTCCGACTTCACCTCGCGCGTCATGCCGTGCGAGCGCAGCATCCGCAGCGTCTCGTAAAGGTCCTCGTCATCGGTGGAGATCATTCCTCCCTCGACCGTGCTCATGTGGTGCGCGTAGTAAAAGGAGAAATTCGCCGCCCAGCCGAACGTCCCGAGCCTGCGGCCCTCGAAGGTCGCGCCGTAGGACTCGCACACATCCTCGATCAGCGCAATGTTTCGCCTTTCCAGCTCGCCGAGGAGGCGGCGGTTGAGCGCGTTGTAGCCGAGGACGTGAGTCAGGAAAACCGCGCGGGTCCGAGGGGTGATTTTTTTCAGTACCTCGTCGGTGTCCATCCCGAGGGTCCTCGGATCGATGTCGACGAAGACCGGCGTGAAGCCGCACTGGAGCACCGCCGCGATGTCGGAAACCCAGGTCAGGGTCGGGACGATGACCTCCCCCGGCCCCCGGTGTTCCCGCAGGGCGGCGATCGTCAAAAGATTCGCCGAAGAGCCCGAGTTGACGAAAACGCTGTACTTCGCTCCCAGCCAGCGCGACCACTCCTGCTCGAACGACTCGACCTGACCCGCCTGCGTCAATCTCGGGCTGTTCTGCCCGAGGTAATCGATCACGGCTTGCAGATCGGCACGCTCGACGTTGTTTTTCATCAGCGGCCAGTCGAGCTCTTGTCCGCAGCTCATGCTCAAAAAGGCCCCTTGAACTCGATTTCCTGAAGCTCGCGCCGTTCTTCCGGCTGCCAGGATTGCCCTTTGCCGTTCACGAGATCGAAGACGGCCGACGCGATGGTGCGTGCGTTGGGGTAATAAAGGTCCTCGAGAGCCGGCGTCGGCGGGCAGGTCACCGGCGCAAAGCCGAGCCGTTTGACCTTGATCGCCCTGCTCCCCTGGAAATGCTCCGCGACCCGGGCGACGATCTCGGCTCCCGCTCCGCACGTGCTCCAACCGTTGTCCACCACGCAAAGATGCCCCGTCTTGCGCACGGACTCGACGATCGTCTCGGTGTCGAGAGGGCTCAGCCAGATCGGATCGATCACCTCGGCGGCGATGCCCGCGTCCTCCAGATAGCGCTGCGCCCGCAGGCACTCCACCTGCATGTACGAGATCCCGACCAGGGTCGCGTCCTTGCCCGCGGCGGTGACGCGCGCTCTCCCCGGCGGCACCGAGTAGAGGCGTTCGGGCACCGGGCCTTTTTGAAAGTGCAGCAGGCGGTGCTCGACGTACATCACGGGATCGTTGTCCCGGATCGCGTGAACCAGGCAGCCCTTGGCATCGTACGGGGTTGCCGGCGCCACGACCTTGAGCCCGGGCACATGCATGAAAAACGAATAAAGCCCCTGAGAGTGCTGCGCTCCCTGGCCCCAGCTCTTGCCGATCATGGAGCGAACCACGATCGGCACCTGCACCTGGCCTCCGTACATGTAGCGGCTCTTGGCCGCAACGTTCACGAGCTGGTTCATCGCCAGCATCAGAAAATCCATGCGGATGTGCACGTGGATGGGCCGAAGGCCGGCCAGTGCCATGCCGACGGCGACTCCTGTCATGGCGTCCTCGGAAAGAGGCGTGCCGAAGACCCGCTCGGGCCCGTATTTTTCCACGAGGCCGCGCGTCGTCCCTTGAATCGCTTTCGGATCGTCGACGTCGAGGCCGAACACGACCACGGCGGGATCCCGCTCCATCTCCTGATCGGTCGCCTCGCGGATCGCCTCGACGTAGGAAAGTGTTCGTTCCATGGCCTTCTACGTTTCGGTCACGTCCGTGAACAGCTCCGCCGCCTCTGGGAACGGGCTTGCCTCGGCGAAAGCGAACGCGTCTCTGATTTCCGCCTCCACCTCATCCTCGATGCGCGCGCGCCGAGCGCCGTCCAGCATCGCGGCAAGCCTTCGCACCGGGTCGCCCGCAATCCACGGCTCGGCTTCCTCGCGCCTGCGGTAGCCGAGATGGTAGTCTTCGTTGGGCCCCACGTGCTCCTTCAGGCGGTACGTCAAGCACTCGAAGAAGAACGGACCGCTCGCACCGGCCCCGAGTGCGCCGACCGCGTCGCGAACGCGCTCGTGAATGCGAAACACGTCGTTACCCTCGATCCGCTCGGCCGGCATGCCGTAAGCGCGCGCTCGCCCGCAGATGTTGGCGAGCTTTTGACGCCGGTTCTGATGCGTATGGATGGCGTAAAAATTGTTCTCGCAGACGAAAATGATCGGCAGCCCCTTGAGCGCCGCGAAATTCATGCTCTCGTGAAACACCCCTTCGTCGGTTCCGCCGTCGCCGAAAAAGCTGACGACGACCTGATCGCGCCGGCGCAGCTTGACCGCGTACGCGTAGCCGACGGCGTTCGCGATCGTGGTCCCGACCACGGCCGAGGCTCCCATGACGCCGTGAGCCGCGTCGATCAAGTGCATCGATCCGCCCTTCCCTTTGGCACAGCCGGTGGCCTTGCCGTAGAGCTCCGCGATCATCTTCCTCAGGTCGCCGCCTTTCGCCAGGTAGGCGGCGTGGCTCCTGTAGGTAATGAAGACGACGTCCTTAGGCCGCAGCGCTTCGCACACCCCCACGGCGACGGCTTCCTGCCCGATCGAGAGGTGAACCGGGCTCTTGATCTTGTCCGTCGGATACACCTCCGCGATCGTCTCCTCGACCCGGCGAATGCGGTAGAGGGATCTATAGAAACGCTCGGTCACCGTGCTCCTTCTCTGCCGCCTTGCAAAACCACTCGTAGGTCTCGGCGAGAGCGGTCTTGAGCGGCGTCTGCGGACGCCAGCCCATGGCCCTGAGGCGACTCGAGTCGAGCAGCTTCGCCGGCATTCCGTCAGGCTGACCCGGATCGAACTCCAGTCGGCCGCGATAGCCGACCGTCTCGCGCACCAGCTCCGCGAGCTCGGCGATCGAGAGATCCGAGCCCACACCGACATTGATCGGCTCGTCGTCCTCGTAGCGCTGCATGACGAAGATACAGGCATCGGCGAGGTCTCGGGCGAAGATGAATTCGCGCCGCGGCCGCCCGCTGCCCCACACCCTGACCGTGCTCTCGCCGCGGATCTTCGCTGCGTGCATGCGCCGCATCAGCGCCGCGATCACGTGCGACCCCTCGAGGCTGAAATCGTCGCCCGGCCCGAAAGGGTTGGCCGGGATCAGCGTCACGAAATTCACCCCGTGCTCGACCCGATAGGCGCGGCAGAGGATCAGTCCCGCGAGCTTCGCCGCCGCATAGGCCTCGTTGGTCGGCTCCAGCGGCCCCGTCATCAGGGAGCCAACCTCCATGGGCTGCGGGCAAAGCCTGGGATAGACGCAAGAGCTGGCGAGATACAGAAGCTTCCGCACCCCGTGGCGGTGAGCCGCCCGGATCACGTTCGTCGCCACGAGGAGGTTGTCCGCCATGAGGCTCGCCGGATATTTCCGGTTGGCCTCGATGCCGCCCGATTTTCCGGCGGCGACGAAAACGAGCTCGGGAAGCGTGGTGCGGAAAAATTCATCGGTTTCGGCCGGGTCGGCGAGGTCGGGCTCGGGCACGCTCCGGTTGACGATTCGACGATACCCCCGCCGCTCCAGCTCCGCCAGCAGGCTCGCCCCGACCAGGGTATCGCCCCCGGCGACATAGATTTTCGATTTCTCTTCGATGACCACGTTCATGCCGGTCCAGCGCTCAGATCCCTTTTTCTCCCGGGAGGGTGGCGAGCTCGCGGAACGGGGCAGCGCACCGCGTCGAACGGTGTCGTTCCTCGGCCGAGTAGTCCACCTCGGGATCGAAAAAGATGATCTGAGTCCCGGTAAACTCGAACTTGAAAGGAACGTGGATGAGATTTCCGAGACGCGCTCGCACGTCGGGTTGTCTGTCGGGCGGAACGAAAAGCAGCATGAAGCCGCCACCGCCGGCTCCGAGGAGCTTTCCGCCGATGGCCCCGGCCGCCGTTGCTTCCCGGTAGATCTCGTCGACGGCTGCGTTCGAAACCTCTTGACTGAGGCTTCGCTTGACCTGCCACGCTTCGTTGAGCAACTCCCCGAAGGCGGCGATCCCTTGCGTTCCGTTCAGAATCGACAGGCTCTCGCCGACCAAGTCGCCCAGGATCCGCAGCTCCCGCCTCCTTCCGTTGACGTTTCCGATATAACTCTGCGCCACTTGCGACGCCGTCCGATTGATTCCGGTAAAGAAAAGCATCAAATGGTCGTTCAATTCCTGGAGCCGGTCGGTTCCGATGGTGACCGGCCTCACGGCGAACGATCCGTTCGTCATGAAAACGATGTGGTTCAGGCCGCCGTAAGCGGCCAGAACCTGGTCCTGCGAGCCCACGGTTTCCCGGAGCACGTTTTGTTCGAGATGGATGCTCTCCGCGGCCAGTTGCTCTTTGCTCAGCATCCGCCCCTGCAGCGCGCAGAGCGCGTGCAGGAGCCCCACCGTGAACGCGGAGCTGGACCCCATGCCGCTTCTCGCCGGCAGGTCGCCATCGTGGTGGATCTCGAGACCCCGCTCGATGCCGAGGTACCGAAGCATCGCGCGGACAACCGGATGTGCGACCTCGTCCGCGGTCTGGCAATTTTCTATCCTGGAATAGACCACTCGGAAACGGTGCTCGAAAAACGGCGGCAGGTACCGGCAGGTGAGATAGCAGTATTTGTCGATCGTGGCCCCCAGGACAGCTCCCCCGTGCTCCCGGTACCAATCGGGGTAGTCCGTCCCGCCCCCGAAGAACGAGATCCGAAAAGGAGTTCTACTGATGATCACGCGCCACCTCTCTGTCTTCTCGCTCCAGCAGGCGCCGAATCACGGCGCAAGCCTCGCGCAGGTCTTCCACGACATGGTCGGCGCAGACAGCTCCGTCCGCAGCATAATGGGCACCATAGCCCGTGCGCACCAGGAACGTGGTTGCGCCGACCGCCGCTCCCATTTCGATATCACACGGTTTGTCCCCGATCACGAAGCCGAGCTCCGGCTTGAAGCCCAGCTCCCCGGCCGCCCGGTCGAGCAGTGCGGTCCTCGGCTTGCGGCAGGAACATTTATCTTCGGGCGTGTGCGGGCAGACGTAAATGCCATCCAGCGCGACCCCCTCGGCCTGGAGAAGCTCGCTCAGCCTGCGGTGAATCGCATCGAGCCGCGCACGGTCGAAGTACCCGCGCCCGACTCCCGACTGGTTGGTGATCACGACCAGTCCCAACCCCATCTCTTTGAGTCGCCGCAGCCCTTCGGCGGCTCCCGGGATCAACCGAACCTGGTCCGGGTCCGAAAGATATTCGCGCTCCTCGTTGATCGTGCCGTCGCGGTCCAGCACGACAAAACGGCGGTCCTGCGGCGCGGCGCGATCCGGGGCGAAAAACCGCTCCGCCGCGGCGAACGACTCGGGCGTCCCGATGTCGATGAACCGACCGCTGCCCCGATACGCGAAGAGTCCACAGCCGATCCACCCGGGGAAGACGTCCGTTTCCAGCGACACCGTCTCGCCCGCAGAAATTTCTTCGATCAGCGAACGGTCGATGAGATAGACCCCCGCGCTGATCCAGCCCTCGCCCCCTCGGCCCTTTTCTCGAAACGCCGTCACCTGACCGTCGTCCCCGCACTCGACGGACCCGTAGCGACCCATGTCCTCCGCCCGGACGAGCAGGAGCGTCGCTCTGGCTTGCCGGGCCACGTGGGAGCGCCAAAAGGAGTGGAGATCGGCGTCGCAGCAGGAGTCGCCGTTCAATACCAGAACGGGGTCGGAGTCGAGCAACGGCAGCGCAAGCCTCAACGCTCCTCCCGTCCCGAGCGGCCGGGCCTCCCGCGAGTAAACGAGTCGCAGGTTCCTGTAGCAGTTCCCGAAAGCACGTTCGATCTGCTCCCCCAGATACCCGGTCGAGATCACTATGTTTCGCAGCCCGGCACCGGACAGCCGATCGAGTAGATAAGCGAGGAACGGCCGGCCGCAAACTTCCGCGAGAACCTTCGGCCGATCGGCAACTATGGACCGCAGGCGCGTTCCCAGCCCTCCCGCCAGGATCACGCCCGTCACGTCCGCCAGTCCACTGACGCCCCGCCCCCTCATGGACCCGGCTAGACGTTCTTGAACTCCGATCGGCCCATCATGCGATAGCCTTTCAGGAGCTCCTGGATCCCCTCGTCGAGCGAGCGCCGCGCTTCGAAGCCGGCCTCCTTCAGCCGTCGGTTCGAGACGATGTAGTTGCGCCTGTCCGGGTCGGTTCCGACCTCGGCGAAATGGATGTAAAAATTGGGCACGTATTCCTTGATCTTGAGCGCCAGCTCTTCCTTGGACAGATTGGCGGTGTCGAGCCCCGCGTTGTAGGGCCTGCCCGCCATGCGCTCTCCGTTCTCGATCGAATGGACGAAGCAATCGGCCACGTCGCGGATATGGATGTAATTGCGCTTGAAATCCTTCTCGAAAATGACCAGGTACCCGTCCGTAGCGGCGACATGGACGAAGTGGTTGACGAGCAGGTCGAGCCGCATTCGCGGGGACATCCCGAACACCGTGGCCAGGCGCAACGTCACCACATTCGGGGATTGCAGCAGTTCCGTCTCGGCCTGACTCTTCGTCTGTCCATAGAGTGAGATCGGCTGAAGCGGCGTCTCCTCGGTGCAGAAAACGTCGCCCGACTGGGTTCCGTAGCCGCTGTTGGTCGTGGGGAAAATGACCAGCTGCCGGGGCGAGCGCAAACGGTTGAGCAAGCGCACGGCCTCAAGGTTGACGCTCCGGGCAAGATCGGGATCGCGGTCGCAGGCTGGAGCCCCGACGATCGCCGCCAACGGAATGAGAACGTCGGCTTGCGAGACCAGGGGCTTTAGGACGGCTTCGTCCCGGACGTCTCCGTAGACGAACTCAAAGCGGGCGTTCGCGCAGAGGTGAAACAGGCTGCGCTGCCCATACATCAGATTGTCGACGGCGGTAACGCTACATCCGCCCTCGAGAAGGCGCTCGCACAGGACCGAACCCAGATAGCCCGCCGCGCCGGTGACAAGAACACGCATACTTCTAGCACCATGCCGCCGGACTGCTGACAGACCAACAGCTCCTGCCGTGTATATCACAATCGCCAGGTTGTAGTAAAGCCGTTGTAGCTCGTCCGGTAGGTGTGTGAAGCGCTTCCGCCTCGTTCCTTCCTTCGAGAGCGTCGCGGCAACGGTCGGGGCGGTCGGTCTCGACTTTTTCCCGCTAGAACTCGTTGCAAACCAGCAACCGCCGCGATCGATCCTTAGCTCTTTGGCACGTGGATTGCCCTGCCAGCGGGGGTTGCAGTGTAAACCAACAACTCCCGAGATCTATCCCCGCTCTAGCGAGACAATCCCCGGGCTTCGGCATACCTCCAGGCAGCCTGAACCTCTGGCCATCGCCAAAGCCATCTGGGGCAGGCAAAGCACCGATCCGGAGCGCTCGGGTCCAGGATCATCGGGGGGAGCTTCCCGGCGCGGGATTCAGGACCGCCGTCCTCTCGGCGAGATAATTGCCGAGCGCTTCTTCCCACGAATTTAACGGCCGGAATCCCGCTCTCCGCAGCCTTTCGCTTTCCAGAACCGAGTAAGCCGGGCGGCGGGCTTTCGATCCGAAGGCCTCGCTTGTGGTCGACGCGAAGTCGGGCCGGAGATTCGTCAGCGCGAAGATCTTCGCGGCAAACTCGTACCATGAGCATTGGCCGCTGTTGGTGATATGGTAAAGTCCGTAGCGATCCGTACGCAGCAACTGTTCGAGCTTCTCCGCGAGGTCTTTCGTATATGTCGGGGTGAGGACCTGATCATCGACCACGCGGACCGGCTTTCCTTCCCTGGCGAGGCGGATCATGGTCTCGACGAAATTGCCGCCTTTGCCTCTCGATCCTGCCACGCCGTAGAGCCCCGAGGTCCTGACGACGAAATGCCTGGGGCAGGCATTGCGAACGAAGTATTCTCCGGCAAGCTTCGACGTCCCGTACACGCTCAGCGGATTGGGCGAATCGTCTTCCGTGTACGGCGACCGTTTTTCGCCGCCGAAAACGTAGTCGGTGCTGATGTGCATCAGGACGCAGTTCACCTCCGCGCAGACGCGCGCCAGGTTGCGCGGGCCGTAGGCGTTCACCGAGAAGGCGGTGGCGGGATCGTCCTCGCAATCGTCGACGCGGTTGAAGGCCGCCGTATTGACGACGGCGTCGGGCTTCAACCGCGAAAGCACTTCCCGGACACGCGCCGCATCGCGGATATCGAGATCGCTCTGCTTCAAGGCGCCCACGACCTGGCCCGACAGGACCTTCACGAGATCGCTGCCGAGCTGGCCCTTAGCGCCGATGACGACAACCCGCATATTTTTGCCTCGCGGGCGAGGATTTTCCACGCCGCGCGGGTCAGTGTTCCTTTCGCGCCAAGAGGAGTACGTTCCTCACCCCGAGGTGGCTCCACAGGATTTTCAGCCTCCAGCGGGAGAGGAATTCCTCGAGGCGAACTTTCCAGCCGGCGTCCACACGAAACAGGGGCCGGTGGAAGAGCAACGATTCAAACCCACCGAAACCGGCGGCCCGCATTTTCTCCATCCATTCGCGGTACGAGAACATGCTGTAGTGAAAGTCCCGGTGCCGGTGACGGCCGAGGCCGTTCGGGCACCAGACCAGATACCGCCCGCCGATTTTCAGCACGCGCCACACCTCGCTAAGGTGTCCTGAAAGATCGTCAGGATAGAGGTGCTCGATCATGGACGTGCTCACCACGACGTCGAACGCAGCGTCCGCAAACGCCAGCGCGCGTGCGTCCATCTGCACGAAAGCGACCTTCCGCGGCTCCTCCCGATCCCGGAGCAGCCGCGCCTTGCCCGAACGGACCGATTCAAAGGAAAGATCCGAACCGGCCACGAATTCTCCGTCCTCGGCCAATGCACAAGTCAAATCCCCGGCGCCGCACCCGAGCTCGAGGACCCGCTGTCGAAGGCCGACGAGGCTCCGGTAAATGCGAATCCTTTTGATTCGCCTCTTCGACGGCCGCCGCAACAATTGTTCGTCCATGCCCTTTTCGACTTTCATGCGTAGAAATAGAGAACACGGGGGATGAATTGTCGCCATGTTTTCTCCGCGCTCTCTACAACCTCCGTGGTGAGTTCTCCGAAATTACGCCGAGCCCTCCGTGACTCCGCGGTCAATCTCCTCCCTACCCGTAGCGGAAGCCCGGATCGGAGTCGCGCAGGCGCGGCAGTCGTGCGTCCTTTTCCGAAAGAAGCGGCCTTTCGATCGGCCACCGGATGCCGATCTCGGGATCGTTCCACAGGATCCCCCCGTCGAGCGCCGGATCGTACTCCGCGCTGGCTTTGTAGACCACGTCGGCGACCTCGCTCAGCACGCAAAACCCGTGCGCGAACCCCGCCGGCACGTAGAGCATCCGGCGGTTCCGGTCCGACAACACGACGCTCTGACAGCGGCCGTATTCCGGCGAACCGCGCCTGAGATCGACGGCGACGTCGAAAATCTCCCCGCGGACGACGCCGACCAGTTTCGCCTGAGCTTTGGGATGCCTTTGATAATGGAGGCCGCGCAGGGTGCCGCGAACCGAACGCGAGCAGTTGTCCTGGACGAAAACATCGACGATTCCGTTCCCGGCGAACTCGGAGCGTTTGTAGACCTCCATGAAAAAGCCACGCCGGTCCTCGAAGGCCGTCGGCTCTACGAGAATCAAGCCGGATGCGCCGAGGGGCTCGAAACGAAACGCCATGATTTCAGCTTTGCCGGTTCTTTAGCGCGAGCCGCTTCCCGTACTGCGTGTCGAAGTAGGTCTTGTACTCGCCCGTGATCACGCGCTCGACCCAGCCGCGATGTGCCAGATACCAGTCGACGGTTTTGGCGATGCCGCTCGGCAGGTCGTCGATCGGACACCATCCGAGCTCGCGGCGGATCTTCGTCGTATCCATCGCGTAGCGGCGGTCGTGACCGGGGCGGTCCTGCACGAGCGTGATCAACGAGCGGCGGGGAACCAGGCCGTTATCGAGCCGTCGGTCCAGCAGATCGCAGATCAGGCGCACCAGATCGATGTTGTGCCACTGGTTCGATCCCCCGATGTTGTAGCTCTCGCCGGTTCCTCCCCGCTCGAGCACGGCCTCGAGAGCCCGGCAGTGATCCTCCACGTACAGCCAGTCACGAACGTTGCCGCCGTCGCCGTATACCGGAATCGGCTCTCCCTTGAGCGCTCGCTGGATCACGAGCGGAATCAGCTTTTCCGGAAACTGAAACGGCCCGTAGTTGTTCGAGCAGTGTGTTACGATCGTCGGGAGCCTGTACGTGTGGTGGTACGCGCGCACCAGATGATCCGACGACGCCTTGCTCGCGGAGTAGGGGCTGTTGGGCGCGTAGGCGGTGGTCTCGCTGAAAGACGGCTCTTCCGGACCCAGCGAACCGTAGACCTCGTCCGTCGACACGTGGACAAACCGACAACCGGGCCTGGCCGGGCCCAGGCCTTCCGCAAGCCACGCCTTCCTTGCCGCCTCGAGCAGCGTGAACGTCCCCTGGATGTTGGTGCGGATGAACTCGTCCGGACCGAGAATCGAACGATCCACGTGCGACTCCGCCGCAAAATGGACGACTGTGTCGATACCTTCCTCTGCAAACAGGCGCCCGACCAGCGTCGCATCGCAAATGTCGCCGCGAACGAAGCGATACGACGGATGCGACTCGACGTCTGCGAGGTTTTCGAGGTTGCCGGCATAGGTCAGCTTGTCGAGGTTCACCAGCCGGTCTTCGGGGTGGCGCTCGAGCCAGTACCGGATGAAGTTCGAGCCGATGAACCCGGCTCCGCCCGTGACTAGAATGCGCCGCATAGGACTCCGAAGGCTCGACCTCCCTTCACCGCCTCACAGCTCCACCGCGGAATAGTCGCCGAGAAGCAACCGCAACGCCCGGTGCGAGCCGTGATTGGTCGCCACGGTCACGTTTTTCCCGAGAACGCTGTCCTCCAGCCGGTCGATGGAGTCGATCCTGCAGTTTTCCAGCACCACGCAATGCTCGACGACGGACTTCCGAATCCGGGTCCCGTCGCCGATGCTGCTGTAAGGACCGATGAAGGAATCCTCGATGAGCACGTTCTCCCCTACGATCGCCGGACCGCGAATCCTGCTGTTGACCAGCCGGCTGCCCTTGCCGATCTTCACGCGCCCGGTGACCTGGCTCGTGCTATCCAACTCTCCCTGATTGTCGCTCTTCAGCCACTGGTCGAGGACCACGGTGTTGGCGGCCAGAAGATCGTCCTTCTTTCCGGTATCCAGCCACCACCCCTCCACCACGTGACTTTCGACGGGCAAGTTCCAGTCGATCAGCTGCTGGATCGCATCGGTGATCTCCAGCTCGCCCCGGGCCGAGGGGCGGATGGCGTCGATCGCCGCATGAACTTGCGGCGAGAAAACGTAAACTCCCACGAGCGCCAGGTTGGAAGGGGGGTTCCGGGGTTTTTCCAGGAGCCGGACCACCCTGCCGCCCGGACCCAGCTCGGCCACCCCGAACCACCGCGCGTCCTCGACCTCTTTGAGAAGGATGACCGCGGCGCACCCCGCGCTCTCGAACTTGGCGATGAACGCCTCGATCCCGGTGCCGATGAGATTATCCCCCAGATACATGACGAACGGCGAGTCGCCGAGAAACGGCCGCGCCGTTTTGACGGCGTGGGCAAGCCCGCCGGGGCGGTCCTGCAGGATATACTCCACGTTCATGCCCCACCGTTCGCCCGAGCCCACCACGCGCCGGATCTCGTTTCCGGTTTCCGGCGATATGATCATGCCGACTTCACGCAGCCCCGCCCGGGCCACGTTGTCCAGCACGTAGAAAAGGATCGGCCGGTTTGCCACGGGGATGAGCTGCTTGGCTCCCGTGGAGGTGATGGGCCTAAGCCTCGTCCCCTGACCGCCGCTCAAGACCAGCGCTTTCACGTGATTTATTGGTGAGTTCGCAAGTACGCAGACATTGCATCACGGTCGCTCGCTCCGAAACTTTCCGGCCGCGCCGCCCGGCGGCGGCTCAAAAGCCTGAGGTCGAGGTCCGCTGCCCGGCATTCGCAACCCGCGACTTATAAACCGCTCACCGGCAAGCGGCGTGGAAAGCAGACCTTGGGATCTACCATCGCGTAGCGAGACGCGTGGAACTCCGATTCCGCAACTGGGCCTTTCACTGCAAACTCGGCCGCTGCGATCCACCCAATCCTAGCAGGTTGAAATCGAAATTAAAGCTGGTCTTCGACGGATTGATATCCTTGCGAACTCCTAAGGTTATGTTCCAGCATTCGCAGAATGAAAGGAGCTTGGTAGCCACTCTGAACCCAAGAAAGCGGCTGTCGCGGGCGTCATAGGCGCCGCTGGCAAAAAGCAGCACGTGATCCAGAAGGTGGTAAAGAAGATTGACGTTGATGTTTCCCACAATTTTCTTGTTGACCAAAGCTCCCGGACACCGCGGATCAAGAGGATGCACAGCACAATTTGCCGCTTCATTCAGATCGATATTCGGATCTTCCGCCAAAAACGCATTGTGCTCCTGGCGGAGAAAATGATAGCTGATTCCAAAAGAGTTGGGGCGGACGAAATCGGGGTCTGCAACGCGCCGGGTCATCGGCCGCGGATCGGATATGCCGAAATTGACCCTCAGCTGATTGACCTTCCAGGCTCCGGGGTCCAGACCTGCATCAAGGCCGAGAGAAAAATAGTTTGCCGGCGTCAGCCGGAAATTCATGTCCAGATCCGATAGCGTGTCGCCTCTCTTTCTCTCCTTGTCGATGTCGTACGTGATCGCGAACCGCGCCGATCCGATCTCACGGATGTCGGTGGCCATGATCGGGTTCAGCGTCTCTACGTTTTTCTCGCCGGCGAGCGCCAGCGGGTTGGTGAACCTTCCGAGCAAACGATTGCCAACGGCGAAGGTGACCGCGTTTCTCCGGTTGACCCGGTCGAGGCCGTCCATCACCGGAATGCTTTTCTGGTCCACGCGCGGGACGAACAGATAGCCCAGTTCCGGTTCCACGACGTGTCGCACGCTGCGGAGGGTTCCGAAAGTCCACGCGAACGTCCGGCCGAGGGTGGTCCCGACGTTGCCCCGGATCTCGACCAGCTCGCGCGAGAGATTGCGGCCGGAGTCGACGATCGAGTACAGATGATAGAGAGTTTCCCGGGGTGCCACGCTGAACGAGCCGAACAGGCGCGTCGTGCGAAACGGCAGCACCAGCTCGGGACGAAGATCGAAGCGGAGCCCGTCGCCCCCTCTGCGCCGGATGTAATTGACCCCTTCGGCCCCCCAGCGCAATTCGAGCGGCAAGCCGCGAAAGAAGCGCCGGCCCCAGAACGAAACCTGCGGCGTGCGGTGCAGCGTGCTCGCGTCGTTCTGGATGAAATCCTGATAGAAGTCCCACTCGCCCTGGAAATGGGCGTCGCCCCAGCTTCTGAAAACGCCGAAGCGCGACCGGCTGAAACGGCTGCGCCGGATCTCGGATTCCTGGACAAGGGGAACGTCCATCCGCTCGACCAGCTCGCGCGTGAACAGGTCGTCGCCGTACGCGGCGAAATCGCTGTAGGTCAGCCAGTCGCGCGGCAGGAGATAGCGATGGGTCCCCGCTATGCTCCAGCGATTTTGCGGAATGTCCTGATCGGCGATGGTGCGGTCGACCACCGCCTCGTGCTCGAAACGGCGCAGTCCTTCGTTGAAGTACGCCCCCGACAGGCGCAGATCAGCGTCCTGCCTGAAGAGCGTGCGAAACTCGCCGAGGAAACCCCAGCGCGCCCGGGTCTGCACGTCGAAGGCCAGCGTCGCGTCGGTGCTTTTCGAGATCGCCCAGAAAAACGGCTGCTGGAAACGAAAACCCTCGGTCGAAGAGTGGCCGAACCTGGGAAACAGCAATCCGGTCTGGCGCTCGGTCTTGACGGGGAAAAAACCGTAGGGCAGGTAAAAAACCGGAACGTCCAGAACGTAAAAATAGGCGTTTTTGACCGTGCCGAGACCGGTCGGATCGAGGTCGATGGCGTCGGCGGATATCCTCCAGTGCGGCGGCCCGGACTCGCACAGGCAAGTCGTAAAAAAGCCCTCGTCGACGTGGTAGGTTTGGCCGCCGAATTTCTGAAACCGCCTGCCCATCAGGCTGACGTGGCCCTGCTCGATGAAGAGGTCGCCGCGCAGGATCTCCCCGGTTTCTTTCTCGAGGTTGATCTGGATCGAATCGGCCGACTTGACCTTCCACTCCGGATCGTCGACCGAAATCTTCCCTTTTGCCTCGACCTCCTGCGTGGCCCGGTTGACGCGCACCTCCTCGGCCTTGAGCGTGGTCTGCTCGCGCTTGATCTCCACGTTGCCCCTGGCTTCGACCTGCGTGCCGCTGTCCCCGACCGAGAGCTGATCGGCGGTTACCTGGATCGCCTCGCCCTGCGAGGTTTTCCGCTCAGCCTGCGCGGCGGTCGCCGTGCCCGGGCCCAGGAAAAGGACCGCTGCGGTAGCCGCGGCTCGGGTAAGAATGGTCCAGCGCGATCTCATGGATGCTGCGGGCGGGAATCGGGAAGTCGGGTCATCAGCCCGAAGCCGCGAGGAGTCGTTGGATCACCGGCCGGACCTCTCCGAGAAGGTAGAGCGAGCCGGCCACGAGACCCACATCGTCGGGGCCGAGTTCTGCGATCAGGGTGCGGACCGCCGTCTCCGGGTCCTCGACCACGCGGCGGGGAATCTTCTCTCCCAGGTGTGCCGCCAGCAGGTCGGGCGAGGCGCTGCGTTCCATCCTGACGCGCGTCAGGATCAGTTCGTCGGCCACGGTACCAAGCTCGTCCAGCATCAACCTCCAGTCCTTGTCCGCCATCGACGCGAAAAGCACCTTCACTTTTCTCGCGCCGCGAAAGCTCCGCATTTCTTCGACCAGGGTGCGGATCCCCTCGCCGTTGTGCGCTCCGTCGAGCACCACCGCCGGACGCTGGCGCAAAATCTCGAGCCGCCCAGGCCAGACGACATTCCTCAGGCCAGCGCGGATCGCGCCTTCGTCCACCGGCCAGTGCTTCCGGACCTGCTCGAGAGCGGCCAGGGCCACGGCGGCGTTCCTTCTCTGGTGCCGGCCCATAAGCGCCAGCGACAGGTTTTCAAGCACCCAATCCGGACCTTTATAATCGAAGTCGGCGTCGTTTTTCAAGGTAAAACTGAATTCTCGCCCGAGCATGTGCAGCGGGGCGCGCCTTTCCCGGGCGATCCGCTCGACGACGCTCTGGGCCTCGGGCGGAAGGAGGCCGCAGACCACGGGGATTTCCTCCTTGATGATCCCCCCCTTCTCGGCGGCGATCGACGCGAGGTCGCTCCCGAGATAGGCCTCGTGGTCCATCGAGACCGTCGTGATCAGAGAGACGAGCGGAAAGACCAGATTGGTGGCATCGAGCCGACCTCCCAGCCCCACCTCGACCACCGCCAGCTCCGCGCCGCAGCGCGCGAAATGAACGAAGGCCATGACCGTGACGAACTCGAAAAAAGTGAGAGGCACGGCGTCCTTCGTTCGCTCCCGGATCTCCCGGTCCAGGGCGACGACTTCCTCGGGAGCGATCTCGTCCTCGCCGACGCGGATCCGCTCGGTGAACGAGACGAGATGGGGCGAGGTGTACAGGGCGGTCCTGTAGCCCGCCGCCGTGAGAATGCGGTGGAGCATCGCGGCTGTCGAGCCCTTGCCGTTGGTCCCGGCAATGTGGAAGGCAGGAAAGGCCTTTTCCGGATGGCCGAACAACGACAGCGCCCTTTCCATCCGGTCGAGGCGGAGGTCGATCACGCCGCCGCGAAGGCCGTAGATCCGCTGAAGCGTGCTCTCGTACTCGGTCATGAAAAACGTGACGGTTTCCCGCTTCCGGGTCCGGCTCGGCACCGGAGCGCTGCCGGAACCGTCGAGCTTTCGGTTCCGGGGCCCCAACGGCTTGAACCGGGCGCAGCGGTTGAACGGCTCGAACGGTTTGAACTTTTACTGAACGCGTTCAGCCCGGCGCGACCCGTTCCTGACGACCCGCTTCATCGCCCGCTTGAGACGGCCGACGAACGCTCCGGCGGCACGCGCCTTCTCGCCGCTTCCGCCGGCACGCTCGATTACCTCGACCAGCGCGCTGCCGACGACCGCGGCGTCGGCGAATTCCGCGATCCACGCGGCCTGCTCGGGAGTCGAGATGCCGAAGCCGACGCCGACGGGAAGCGAGGTGGCGCGCCTGACGCGCGCAACCTGCTCCGGCAGCTGTTTGTCGAAGGCGCGGCGCGCGCCGGTCACCCCGGTCACGGAAACGTAGTAGATGAAGCCCCGACCCTCGCGGCTCACCAGGCGCACCCGGTCCGGCCCGCTCGTCGGCGAGAGGAGAAAGATCAGATCCAGTCCCGCCGCGTCCGCCCAGCGCTTGAGCTCGCCGCTTTCCTCCGGGGGAAGGTCCACGCACAAAATCCCGTCCACTCCGGCCGCCTTCGCCCGCCGGCACAGCCGCTCCAGCCCGAACCGGAAGAAAGGATTGAAGTAGCCGAAAAGGATCAGCGGCGTGCTGGAGGTGCGGCGGAATCTGCGCACGAGGGCGAGAATCCGCGGCAGCGAAAGCCTCTTTTTGAGGGCGCGCTCGGAGGAACGCTGGATCGTCGGCCCGTCGGCCGTCGGATCCGAAAACGGCACGCCCAGCTCGATGCAGTCCGCGCCGTTTTCGTCCAGCGCCCGCAAAATCCGCAGCGTGGTTTCGAGATCGGGATCCCCGGCGGTCACGAACGGGATCAGCGCGGCCTGTCCGGCCTCCCTGAGCTCACTGAGCTTTGCCTCGATGCGACTCATCTTCTCCGCGTCGCCGGTTCGATGCCCGGCGCAAAACAAGATTCCACCGCTGAACCCGGATCGTTCAAAGCTTGACGCCGAGGTATTGCCCCACCGTCCCCATGTCCTTGTCGCCCCTGCCCGACAGGTTGACGACGATGATACGGTCGCGAGCGAGGCGCGGCGCCAGGCGCCTGACCGCCGCGATGGCGTGGGCGCTCTCCAGGGCTGCAATGATCCCTTCCACGCGGGCGAGATACTGCAGGGCGTCAACCGCCTCGAAGTCGGTGGCGGAAACGAATTCCACCCGGCGG
Source organism: Candidatus Zixiibacteriota bacterium (assembly GCA_035574315.1). Classification (NCBI taxonomy): domain Bacteria; kingdom Pseudomonadati; phylum Candidatus Zixiibacteriota; species Candidatus Zixiibacteriota bacterium. Next base: position 77,876 of record DATLYW010000021.1, on the reverse strand, counting down.
CAATCCCTGAGATAGCTCAACTCGGGACCGACCCCCGGGTAGTCCAGACCTGCGGCGATCGAATGGGTCTGTCGGATCTGCCCGACCCCGTCCTGGAGCACGTAGCTCTTGCTGCCGTGCAGCACCCCGATCTCTCCCCCCAGGATCGAGGCCGCGTGCTTTCCCGTGCGCAGCCCTCTGCCCGCCGCCTCCACTCCGAGCATCCTTACCTTCGGATCCCCCAGGAACGGATGGAAAAGCCCCATCGAGTTGCTCCCGCCTCCGACGCAGGCAACGAGATAGTCCGGCAGGCGGCCCTCTTTCCGGCGAATCTGAGAGCGCGCCTCCCGGCCGATGACCGCCTGGAAGTCGCGGACCATCATCGGATAGGGATGCGGGCCCGCCACAGACCCGATCAGATAATAAGTCGTGCGGATGTTCGTCACCCAGTCCCGCAGCGCCTCGTTCATGGCGTCCTTGAGCGTGCGGCTGCCCGACTGCACCACGCGCACCTTCGCTCCCAAAAGCTTCATGCGAAAGACGTTCAGCGACTGCCGCTGCGCGTCCTCCTCGCCCATGAAGATCTCGCAGTCGAAACCGAAGCGCGCGGCGACCGTCGCCGTGGCGACGCCGTGCTGTCCGGCCCCGGTCTCGGCGATAATCCGCCTTTTGCCCATCCGCTGCGCCAGCAGGATCTGGCCGACGGTGTTGTTGATCTTGTGCGCGCCGGTATGGCAGAGATCCTCGCGCTTCAGGTAGATCTTCGCCCCGCCGAGGTCGCGGCTCATCCGCTCGGCGAAGTAGAGCGGGGTTGGCCGCCCGGCGTACTCCCTGAGATAGCGGCCCACCGTGGCGCGAAAGGCGGCGTCGCGCCGCGCCCGCGCGTAAGCTCGCTCCAGCTCGGCGAGCGCCGGCATCAACGTTTCGGCCACGTAGCGTCCCCCGTAGGGCCCGAAATGGCCGTTGCGGTCAGGCACTCTTGGCAGCGGAGATGAATTCCTTGAGTTTTCCATGATCCTTCACGCCGGGCCGCGCTTCCACGCCCGAGCAGACATCGACGCCGTAGGGGCGAATGCGCCTTACCGCCTCGGCGACATTGGCGACGGTCAACCCGCCCGACAGGATGAGCTTTTCCGGCCTCAAACCCTCCAGCCATTCCCACGGAAAGGCCTCGCCCGAGCCGCCGTATCCCGGCGACCACGAGTCGAGCAGATAATAGTCCGCCGGAAAGCTCTCCAGCCCGGCGAGCGACTTTCTGTCTTTCACGCGAAAAGCCTTGAGCACCTTGAGCTCCCAGCCGCGGCAGTACTCCGCCGTTTCCTCGCCGTGAAACTGCAGCGCGCGGTACATTTGCCCCGCGCCGGGAACGTTGCCGCAGGCCAGGACCTCGAGCACTCTTTCCCTGGGCTCGTTCACGAAAAGCGCCACGTTGCACGAGCCGCGCGGCAGGCGCGCGAGAATCGCCCCGGCTCGCTCCGGAGCGATCCAGCGCGGGCTCGGCGGGTAGAAGTTGAAGCCCAACGCGTCCGCGCCGAACTCCAGCGCCTTTTCCGCGTCCTCCAAGCTGGTGATGCCGCAAACCTTGACTTTGACCATGCGACGTTGCTGCTCCGCGCGCCGGTGCGGGATCAGGACAACAGCTCTTTGAGCTTTTCTCCCGGACTCGAGGCGCGCATCAGAGACTCCCCGACCAGGAAACATCGGATTCCCAGGGCTTCCACCCGCCGGATCTGCTCCAGGCTGTCGATCCCGCTCTCGCACACTGCCGTGACACCGGACGGGACCAGCGGCGCGAGCCGCTCGGTGGTCGAAAGGCTCACCTCGAACGTTCGAAGGTCCCGGTTGTTGATGCCCACCAGCTCCGCTCCCGCTTTCAGCGCGCTTTCCAGCTCCCGCTCGTCATGAACCTCCACCAGGGCGGCGAGCGCCAGCTCGCGCGCCTGCTCCCGCAGCTCGCGCAGCGCTCCCTCTTCGAGGATGGCCGCGATCAACAGGACGGCGTCCGCGCCGAAGCTCCGCGCCTCGACGAGCTGGTAGGGATCCACGATGAAATCCTTCCGCAGCACCGGCACTTCCACGCCCCGCCTCACCTGCTCGAGCGACGCCAGGCTTCCTTGGAAAAAGCGCTCCTCGGTGAGGACCGAAATCGCGCTCGCACCGTGCCGGGCGTACTGCGCGGCGATCGCCGCCGGGTCGAAATCCGCGCGGATGACTCCCTTGGAAGGTGAGGCCCGCTTGACCTCGGCGATGATCCGGCGCCCCTTCCCCGCCAGACGGCTCGCCAGATCCCGGACCGGAGCATGAAACAGCGGTCGCTCGCGCAACGCCTGGACGGGGAAATCCAGGCGCCGCCGCTCGACGACTCCGCGCACGTGGTCGACGATCTCAGCCAGGACTTCAGCCATATGTTGGTTTCCAGTTTCGGGCTCCGGGGTTACGGTTGCCCCGTGTCCGGTTACGACCCTCCGTCTCCGCCTGGTCGGAAACCGGGAACCGGAACGGGAAACGGGAAACTTTTTAATTCGCGTTGGTCAGCTCGATCAGTTGGGCGAGCTTTTCCCCGGCCTTGCCCGAGTCGATCGACTCGGCAGCGAGCTGCATGCCCTGCGAGATCGACGTCGCTTTCCCCGCGACGTAAAGAGCCGCGCCGCTGTTGAGCAGGACCACGTCCCGGGCCGGCCCCCGGCTCCCCGCGAGCACGCCGCGCACGATCGCCGCGCTCTGCTCGGCCGTGCCGCCGTGCAAATCTTCCAGGCGGCAGCGCTTGATGCCGAATTGCTCCGGCTCGACCAGGTACTCGCGCACCTCGCCGTCGCGCAGCTCCGCGACTTTGGTCGGCCCGCAAACCGATATCTCGTCCATTCCCTCCAGGCCGTGCACGACCATGGCCCGAACACTGCCGAGGTTTTTCAGCACGTTCGCGATGACTCCCACCAGGTCGCCGCTGTAAAGCCCGATCAACTGATGCGTGGCGAGAGCCGGATTGGTGAGCGGTCCGAGAAGGTTGAAGATCGTGCGAATCCCGATATCCCGCCGCGGCTGCACGGCGTATTTCATCGCCTCGTGCAGCAGCGGCGCGAACAGAAAGCCGATGCCGATCCTTTCGATGCAGGCCTCCACCCGCTCCCGGGGCGCGTCGACCTTGACGCCCAGGGCTCCGAGAACGTCCGCGCTCCCCGACTGACTGGAAACGGACCGGTTGCCGTGCTTGGCGACGCTCACTCCCGCCCCGGCGACTACGAAGGCGCACGTCGTCGAGATGTTGAAGGTGCCTTTCTGGTCTCCCCCGGTACCGCAGGTGTCGAGCACCGTGCGCGAGCCCACCCTGACCCGGTGCGCGCGCTCCCGCATGACCCGCGCGGCGCCGGTGATTTCCTCGACGGTCTCCCCTTTCATCCGCAGCGCCGTCAAGAACGCGGCCACCTGCAACGGGGTGGCCTCGCCGGTCATGATCTCGTTCATGACCTCGACCATCTCCGTCTCCGACAGGTCGAGCCGGTTCACCAGCCTCTCGATCGCTTCTTTCGTCGTCATCGCTCTCAGCCGCCCAGCTTCCGGCTCGTGGCGAAGGCCTTCGGCAGGCTCTCCTTGCTCCTCAGGATCTCCTCGACTTTTTCCGCCTCCTCGCGCGAGGCGTAGCGCCCCACGCGCACCCGATACCAGGTTTTCCCCTTGGTATGCGCCTCGGTCATGTAGGCGTTGTAACCCTTATTCTTCAGTCGATCAACCAGAAGTTTCGCGGACCGGTCGTCGGGAAAGGCGTTCACCTGAACCGTCCAAACGGCGCCGGTCTCCTTTTTTTCGGCTTTCTCCGTGCCGGCGGACGCTGTCTTGACGCCCGCTTCCGGGGCGCGGCCGGGACGCTTTTCGTCCGGCTTCGACCCCTGGGCTTTCCCCTGCTCGCCGGGCTCGGACTTGGCGGCGGAAGCTTTGACCTCCTTTGCCTTGGCGTCGGCGCGCGCATCACCCGGGGGCGACTTCGTCAGGGTTTCATAGAAGGTCAGCTCTTCCTTGGGCGCGGTCGCAGCCGCGTCTCGCTCCCCGGCTCCGGGCTTGACCGGGATCTTCACCGCCGGCTCCGGCGGCTTGATCATCTTGCGCTCCTCGATGCTTTTGCCCACCAGCATCCCGAGGACGAAGATCACCACCGAGGCGAGCGTGAAGCCGCCGCCGAGCAGCACGAGCTGCCCCCGCGTGAAATACAACCGGTTGCCCTTCCCTCTGCGATTTTCCGCCATAGGAGCCTTCCTCACGTCAGCGCGTCGGCCTCCGGACCGGCGCGCTGCGCCATCTTGACGGGCGCCTCGACCCCGACCACCTCCAGCCCGCGGCGCAGCGCGGTTTGAACGGTTCGCGCCAGCAGCATGCGCGCCAGCGTCAGCTCGAGGTCGTCGGACAGTATCCGGTGGCGATTATAATAGCGGTGAAATTCCCCCGCCAGCTCCAGCAGGTAAAACGTCACCCGGTGCGGCTCCAGCTCGCGCACGCTCTCCTCGATCACCTCGTCGAAGCGAATCGCCTGCCGGATCAGCTCCAGCTCTTCAGCGAGCTCGAGGCGCTCCACGGTCACGTGGGCGGTGCGCGCCTCGTCCCACGGCACGCCGGTCCTGCGCGCCTGTTCGAACACGCTGGAAACCCGCGCGTGCGCGTACTGAACGTAGAAGACCGGATTTTCGCTCGACTGTCGCTTGGCCAGATCGAGATCGAAGTCGAGATGGCTGTCGGGCTTGCGCATCAAGAAGAAAAACCGGGCGGCGTCCTTCCCGACCTCCTCGATGACCTCCTGCAGCGATACGAACTCCCCGGTCCGTTTTCCCATGCGGACCGGCTCGCCGCCCCGCGTGAGCTGCACCATCTGCACCAGCACCACCTGCAGCACGTCCGGATCGTAACCCAGACCGCGCAAGGCCGCCTTGATTCGGGGCACGTAGCCGTGGTGGTCGGCGCCCCAGACGTTGATGAGCCGGTCGAACTTGCGCTCGAACTTGCTGCGGTGGTAGGCGATGTCGCTCGCGAAGTAGGTGAGCTCGCCGTCGCTCTTGACCACGGTCCGGTCCTTGTCGTCGCCGAACTGCGTCGACCGGAACCACTGTGCGCCGTCCTTCTCGTAGATAAGGCCGCGCTCCCGCAGCAGCGCCATTGTCCCGGCGACCTCGTCCCGGGCGCGCATCGCGCGCTCGCTGAAGTAGGAATCGAAGCGGATGCCGAACGCGGCGAGCTGTTCCCGGATCTGTTCCAGCAGCGCGGCGCCGCCGTACTCAGTGCAGAAGGCGACCGCCCGCTCCTTGGTCTCGCCGAGCAGACTTTCACCCTTCTCGGCCTTGAGCCGGGCTGCGATCTCCCTGACGTAATCCCCGGGATAGCCGTCGGCGGGAAACTCCACGACCTCGCCGAACAGCTCGCGATAACGCGCGTAGAGCGACAGGCCGAGGCTTTCCATCTGCTTGCCGGCGTCGTTGACGTAGTACTCGCGCTCGACCTCATAGGCCGCGGCTTCGTGGAGGCGCGCGAGCACGTCGCCGATGACCGCGACCCGGCCGTGGCCGACGTGCAGCGGGCCGGTGGGATTCACGCTCGCGAACTCGACCTGGACCCTGCGACCGCGGCCGAGGTCGAGCCGCCGCTCTCCCGCCGCCGCGAGCTCCCGGAGGCGCCGGTAGTAAAATCCCGGTGAAAAGGAGAAATTGAGAAAGCCCGGGCCGGCGATTTCCTTGCGCGCCAGGATCCCGTCCGGATCTTCGAGGTGCTTGAGAATCGTCTCGGCGATCGCGCGCGGGGGTCGCTTCGCGCTCCTCGCCCACAGAAGCGCCACGTTGGTCGTCAGGTCGCCGAATTCGCGCTGTTTGGGGGGCTCGAGAAGCAAAGGGGGGAGATCTGACGTCAGCTCTCCCCCCTTTGCCGCCTTTTCAATGGCTCGGGTCAAAAGCTGGCTAAGGTGACTGCGCATGTCTGCTTTGCACGGTCCGAAACCGCCTCGCGGAGCGGCCATGCCAACCGGCAACTCGTCTCATGAGGGAACCGCGACTCGAAGAGATCGTATGGATTTTTATAGTGATTTTCGGCCGTCAAAGCAAGCGAACCCGCCACCGCCGCGCCTCCGGCGGCAAGTCGCGCCGGCCTCAGATCCTCTCCTGCCCCGTGATCAGGTCGAAGACGCGGCACGCGATTCCGGTCGCCTCGTAACCGTCCAGGCCGGCGGCCTGCGCGATGGAGAACATCTGGTAAGCCAGCGCGCTGAACGGCACCGGCACCTGCATCTCGCGCGCCATGTCGAGGCCGAATCCCACGTCTTTCGGCATCCAGGACTTGCGCGGCTTGAACTGCCGGCTGACGATGGTCCGGCAGATCCGGTCGATCGCCTCGGAATCCTGCTGGGAGTTCTTCAGGACGTTCTGGAAGGTCCGCTCGTCCACGCCGCCCTTCTTCAGCCAGGCGAAGATTTCCGCGAGCCCGAGATGCTGGATGGCGGCGAACATCGCCATGGCGTTCTTCACCAGCTTGGCGTTGCCCAGCTCGCCGACGTAAACGATCTTCTTTCCCATCGCCCGAAAGATGGCCTGATGGCGCTGGAAAACGTCCTCGGGGCCCGAAAGCCAAAGGGACAGCGCGCCGGCTGCGGCGGCCTCCTCGACGCCCCCCGCGGAGCCGTCCAGCACCACCCATCCTTTTTTCCTCAGCTCGCGGTCGACCCCGACGATCGTTTTCTTGTCGATGCTGCTGAAGTCGACCCACAGTCTCGCCCCTCCGGCCGCCTCGTGGAGACCCCGCGGCCCCAGCCCGACCTCGCGCACCGCCTCGTTGTAGGGAAGCATCGAGAGCACGACCTCCGAGCTTTCGGCCACCTCCCTGGGCGAGTCCTTGAAAACCGCTCCTCGGGCCTCGAGCTCTTTCGCCGCGTCTCGGTTCAGGTCATTGACCGCCAGCGGATAGCCGGCCTTGATGAGATTGGCGGCCATGCCGCGTCCCATGCCGCCGGTGCCGATAAATCCGAGCTTCTCCATAGGGCCTCCTGACGCCCGAAGTTCCGTCCCGGGCCGCTCGCGCCCTCGACTTTTGTGCGGGCGGGGCTATTCCTCGACGAGCCTGACCCCATCCGGCCAGAGCACGAGGACCAGAGTCTCGCCGTCGGCGCGTGGCAGGTGAACGGACCCGGGATCGAGGAAGACGAGCTCGCCCTCGCCGTACTCTCCGTGCTCGTCGACGATCTTGCCCTTGAGCACGAGATAGAGCTCGCCGCCCACGTGCTCGTGCCGTAAGAAGGCGTTCGGTGCGGCGCCCTCGGCGACCCGGTAAAGCACCAGCTCTCGCTTGCCCTGGCGGGCGAGCCGCGCCATCGACAGGCCGTTGCCGAAGTCGCGCCAGGACAGCGCCGCAAGGGCTTCCTCGCTGACGTCCACGCGGAGAAAATCGCGCAGCGAACGGTGAAACGCCGCCATTGGAGCCGCGCCGGAGCCCGGCGCGCCGGTTTGTCGATCGCGGGCGCCGGCTAGGCGGCCGCTTCCTCGGCCTTCTTCTCTCCCCTGCGGGTACGCTTCGCCGCCTTTCGAGCCCCGCGCTCGCTCTTTTTCTTGCCTGCAGACGATGCGGCCGCTTCTTCCCCTCTCCCGACCAGCTCGACCACCGAGAGCGGTGCGGCGTCGCCGCGCCGCCGGCCGAGTTTCACGACGCGGGTGTACCCGCCCGGACGGTCCTTGAAGCGCGGGGCGATCGTGTCAAACAGGCGCCGGACCACCGCTTTGTCGCGGACGATGCCGAGCGCCTGTCGGCGAGCGTGTAGCGTTCCCTGCTTTGCCAGCGTGATGACGCGGTCAGCCCAGCGCTTGAGCTCCTTGGCCTTCGCGTCCGTGGTCTGGATCCGCTCCTCGCGCAGCAGCGAGGTCACGAGGTTGCGGATGAGCGCCCAGCGGTGGCTGGGGCTGCGGTTGAGCTTCCGGCCGGACTTCAGGTGGCGCATGGCTCAGGCGGGCTCCTTTTCCGCCGCCCGCTTGCGGCGTTCGATCTCTTCCCGGGACGGGAAATGCTCGAGCTTCATGCCCAGCTCGAGCCCCATCTCGCGGAGGACTTCCTTGATCTCGTTCAGCGACTTGTGGCCGAAATTCTTGGTCTTGAGCATCTCCTGCTCGGTCTTCTGGACCAGCTCACCGATGTAGCGGATGTCGGCGTTCTGCAGGCAGTTCTGCGAGCGCACGGAGAACTCCAGCTCGTCGACGCTCCGAAACAGGTTTTCGTTGAGCGGCGCTTTCGGGCCGTCCTCGCGTCGTTCGGCCTGCGGCTCCTCCTGGAAGTTGACGAAGATGCTCACCTGGTCCTGGAGAATCTTGGCCGCATAGGCCAGGGCGTCGTCCGGCTTGACGCTGCCGTCGGTATGAACCTCGAACACGAGCCGGTCGTAGTCGGTCCTCTGGCCGACGCGCGCGTTGGTCACGGTGAAATTGACTTTTTGCACCGGCGAGAAGACCGCGTCCATGAAGATCGTGTCCACCGGCGCGCCTTCCTCCTTGTTCCTTTCCGCCGGAACGTAGCCGCGGCCGAGCTTGGCGGTCATCTCCATTTCGAGGTGTGCGTCCCGGGAGAGCGTGGCGATCTTGTGATCGGGGTTGAGAATCTCGACGGTCGGCGGCGCGATGATGTCCTTGGCCGTCACCACTCCCGGTCCCTTGGCGTCGATCTTGAGCGTCTGCGGCTCCTCGCTGCTCAGCCGCAGCCGGACCTCCTTGAGATTGAGGATGATATCGGTCACGTCCTCGGTGATTCCCGGAATCGTGGAAAATTCGTGCAGGATGCCTTTGATCCGAACCGCGACGATCGCCGCCCCCATCAGCGACGACAGCAGGATTCGCCGCAGCCCGTTGCCGATGGTTTGGCCGAAACCGCGCTCGAACGGCTCCGCGTAGAATTTCCCATAGGTCGAGGTCAGCGTCTTTTCGTCCACCTCCAATTGCTTCGGCTTGATCAAATCCGTCCAGTGCCTAGACATGGTCGACATAGTCTCTCCCTGCCATTCGAATCTTACTTCGAATACAACTCGACAATCAGTTTCTCGTTGATCGGCATCGTGATGTCGCTGCGCGATGGTAGAATCCTGATCCGCCCACTGCAGGCGTCGCGGTCGAGTTCCGCCCACTCCGGGACGCCGCGGCGCTGCGCCCCTTCCAGGGCGCTCTGGACGCGGAGGTTCTGCCGACTCCGCTCTCGCACCGAAACGACGTCCCCGACGCGAACGTAGTACGACGGGATGTTGAGGCGTTTGCCGTTGACGAGGATGTGACCGTGCCGGACCATGGTCCGGGCCTCAGCCCGTGAGCTGGCGAAGCCCAGGCGGTAGACGACGTTGTCCAGGCGGCGCTCCAGCAGCACCAGGAGCGCCTCGCCGGTAATGCCCTTTTCCCTGGAGGCCTGGGCGAAGGTCCGGCGGAACTGCTTTTCCAGCAGTCCGTACATGCGCTTGACCTTCTGTTTTTCGCGCAGCTGGACGCTGTACTCGGAGAACTTGGGGCGCGCCTGGCCGTGCTGGCCCGGAGGATAGGCGCGCCGCTCGATGGCGCACTTGTCCGAGTAGCATCGCTCGCCTTTCAAAAAAAGCTTCAGGTTCTCCCGCCTGCACAGGCGGCAGACCGAGTCTGTGTATCTAGCCAATCCTTCCTCCTTAAACGCGCCGACGTTTCGGCGGCCGGCACCCGTTGTGCGGGATCGGCGTCACGTCCTTGATCAAGCTGATGGCGAACCCCGCGGACTGCAGCGCCCGCAGGGCCGATTCCCGGCCCGCTCCCGGCCCGCGCACGAAGATCTGCACGCTGCGCAGGCCGTGATCGATCGCCTTCTTGGCGGCGCTGTCCGCCGCCTGCTGCGCCGCGAACGGCGTGCCCTTGCGGCTCCCTTTGAAACCCATGCTGCCGGCGCTCGACCACGAGATCACGTTGCCCTGATGATCGGTAATCGTGACGATCGTGTTGTTGAACGTCGAGTGGATGTGGACCACCCCCTCGGTGATATTCTTCCGGCCCCGCCGCTTGCGTCCCGCGCGCTCGGCGCTCTTGGCTTCGGCCTGGCCCTCGGTCTTTTTTTCCTGCTTCGCTTCGGCGGTATCGTCCGCTTTTGCCATGCTTTCCTCCCGATTCGCCCTAGCCTTTCGACGGCGGCGGCTTCTTGCCGGCGACCGTCTTCCGCGGCCCCTTGCGCGTGCGGGCGTTGGTGTGGGTTCTCTGTCCCCGCACCGGCAGGTTCCTGCGGTGCCGCAACCCGCGGTAGGAACCCATCTCGATATGCCTCCGGATGTTCATCGCCACTTCCCGCCGCAGATCCCCCTCGACCTTGTAGCCCTGATCGATGATCTGGCGGATCTTGACCACGTCGTCGTCCGACAGGGCATCGCTCTTGAGATCGTAGGAAATGCCCGCCTGCTTGAGAATGTTGCGGGCGGCGCTGCGGCCGATGCCGTAGATGTACGTCAGCGCCACTTCCATCCGCTTGTTCCGCGGCAGATCGACTCCTGCTATGCGTGCCATGTTTCTGCTCCCTGGAAGCCCTCAGCCCTCGGACGGCCGGGCCGCGCCTTGCCCCTTCGCTCCGAAAGGTCGCATCTCGCTCCCGTCCCGACCTCGAACGTCGACCGGACTACCCTTGCCGCTGCTTGTGCTTGGTGTTGACGCACAGGACGCGCACCACGCCCTTGCGCCGCACCACCTTGCACTTGTTGCAGATCTTCTTGACCGAGGCTCTGACCTTCACCGCTCCCCCGTTTCCTATCGCTCCCGGTAGATGATCCGGCCCCGTCCCAGGTCGTACGGCGACAGCTCGACCTTGACCCGGTCGCCCGGGAGAATCTTGATGTAGTGCATTCGCATCTTGCCCGAAATGTGCGCCAGCACCTTATGGCCGTTCTCCAGCTCGACGCGGAACATCGCGTTCGGCAGGGTTTCCAGCACGGTGCCGGTCACCTCGATGGCGTCTTCCTTCGGCATAACAGTCCGCCCGCCCCGTTCAGAGCTTGCTCAAGATATAGGGGCCGTTTTTCGTCACCGCCACGGAATGCTCGAAATGGGCCGCCAGGCTCCCGTCTTTGGTCACGGCGGTCCAACCGTCTTCCTTGATTTTAACCTCGTGGCTTCCCGCGTTCACCATCGGCTCGATGGCGAGCACCATCCCCTCCTGCAGCCGGACTCCGCGGTCTGGCTCGCCGAAATTGGGTACCGGCGGCTCCTCGTGCAAGCGCTTGCCGATACCGTGCCCGACGAACGCCCGAACCACGGAAAAGCCGGCGCTTTCCGCCGTCTGCTGCACCGCCGCGCCGAGGTCGCCGAGCCGCTTTCCGACCCGGAGCTGTTCGATGCCGCGGTAAAGCGCCTGTTCGGTCACCTCCATCAGGCGGCGTGCCTGCTCGCTCACCGCGCCCACTCCCACCGTGATCGCCGCGTCGCCGTAGTACCCTTCGTAGATCACGCCGTAGTCGAGCCCGACGATATCCCCTTCGCGCAGGACCCGGCGCGAGGGTATGCCATGAACGACCTCTTCGTTCACCGACACGCAGAGGCTCCGGGGAAACACGCGGCCCGCGACCGTGTAGCCCTTGAACGCCGGCACCGCCTTCCTCTTGAGCGTCAGCTCCTCGGCGAGAGCGTCCAGCTCGAGCGTTGTCACGCCCGGAGCGATCGCGCGCTTTAGCTCCTCGAGCACCTCGGCCACGATGATGTTGGCCCGCCGCATGATCTCGATCTCGCGGGGGGATTTGAGCGAGATCACGCCGCGGCGCCTCCCAGGGCAGCCATCAGGCGGTCCCGGATCTCGGCAATGGTCCCGACCCCGTCGAGCTCCCGGAGGAGACCCCGTTCCCGGTAGTATCCGATCAACGGCGCCGTTTGCTTATCGTAGACCTCCAGACGCCTCGCTATGGTCTCTTCCCGATCGTCCTCCCTCTGGTAGAGCTCTCCGCCGCAGCGATCGCAGACGCCCGGTCTGGCCGGAGGATCGAACGTCACATGATAGAGCGCGCCGCATCGCCTGCACGTACGCCGTCCCGCGAGCCGCTCGATGATCACCTCCCGCGGAACCCGGATCGAAAGGACGCACTGAAGGTCGCGTCCCATCCTGCCCAGCATCGCGTCGAGACTCTGCGCCTGGGGAATCGTCCTGGGAAAACCGTCGAGGATGAATCCCTTCGCACAGTCGCTTTCCGCGAGCCGCTCGGCGACCAGCTCGACGATCACGTCGTCCGGAACCAGGGTTCCGCGCTCGAGATGTCGTGCCGCTTCCTTGCCGAGAGGAGTCTGCTGCGCCACGGCGTTTCTCAGTATGTCTCCGGTCGACACCTGGCACGCCTCGTAGCGCTCCCGGAGCAGTTTTGCCTGGGTTCCCTTGCCGGCTCCCGGGGGCCCCAGCAAAACGACGCGCAAACCGGCCAAGCCTAACCTCGTCTTCCCCGCAGCCGCCCGCGCTTCATGAATCCCTCGTAGCTACGTGTGATCAAATGGGTCTCCATCTGCGCCACAGTATCCAGCGCGACCCCGACCACGATCAGCAACGCGGTTCCACCGAAGTAGAACGGCACGTTGAACTGGCTGATCAGGAACGTCGGCAACAGACAAACAATCACCAGATAGATCGCGCCGATCAGCGTGATCCGGGAAAGCACGCGCTCGATGAACTCCGCGGTCTTCTGCCCCGGCCGGATCCCCGGGATGTAGCCGCCGAATTTCTTCATGTTATCGGCCACGTCGGTCGGGTTGAACACCACCGCCGTGTAGAAGAAAGCGAAAAAGATGATCAACGCGGCAAAAGCGATGTCGTGCAGCCACCGTCCCGGGCTGAGGTAGCTGGAAATCGCCTGGATCCACGGGTAGTCCGCGAACTGCGCCATCGTCGCCGGAAAGATCAGGATCGAGGAAGCGAAGATCGGCGGGATGACGTTCGCGGTGTTCACCTTGAGCGGCAGGTGCGAGCTCTGGCCGCCGTACATCTTGCGGCCGACCACCCGCTTGGCGTACTGCACCGGGATCCGCCGCTGGCCGCGCTCGACAAAAATGATGGCGCCAACCACCACGACGATCAAGACCAGCATGAAAAGCGCCACCAGGATCCCCAGCTCGCCTTCGCGGATGAACTGCAGGGTCGTCGTGACGGCCGAAGGCAGCCTGGCCACGATCCCGGCAAAGATGATCAGCGAGATCCCGTTGCCGATCCCGCGCTCGGTGATCTGCTCGCCCAACCACATGATGAACGCGGTCCCGGAGGTAAGCGTGATGACCGTCATCAAGCGAAACCCCCAGCCCGGATGGATGACGATCGGTTGTCCGCCCGGCCCCCGCGTCCCCTCCAAACCATAGCTGATCATCAATCCCTGAATGATCGACAGCACCACGGTGCCGTAGCGGGTGTACTGGGTGATCTTGCGCCTCCCGACCTCCCCCTCCTTGGACAGCCGTTCCAGGTAGGGAAACACCACCGTCAGCAGCTGCAGGATGATCGAAGCGCTGATGTAGGGCATGATGCCCAGCGAAAAGACCGAGAACTGTTCGAGCGCTCCCCCCGAGAACAGGTTGAACAGCCCGAAGATCGTGTCCTTGACCTGCTCGAAGTAAGCCGCCAGCGCCACCCGGTCGATTCCCGGCGTCGGCACGTGGACCCCGAGGCGGTAGACCGCCAGCATCGCCAGCGTGAAAAATATCCGGCGGCGAAGCTCCGGGATCCGGGAAGCGTTTTGAAAACCGCTAAGCATGAGTCGCGATCAATTCTATTTTACCGCCGCAGCCTTCGATTTTCTCCCTGGCCGAGGCCGAGAAGCCGTGAGCCTTGACGGTGAGCGCCTTGGTGAGCGAGCCGTCCCCCAGGATCTTCACGCGCTTGCCCCGGCCTCGCACGAGGCCCGCCTCCGCCAGCGCCTCCGGGGTAACCTCGGCACCGGCGGGAAAGACTTCCTCGAGCTGCTTGAGGTTCACCACCGCGGTCTCGACGCGGAACGGGTTATGAAAGCCCCGTTTCGGAAGGCGCCGCTGGAGCGGCATTTGCCCGCCCTCGAAGCCCGGCGCCACGTTGCCGCCCGATCGGGCCCCCTGGCCCTTGTGACCCCGGCCCGAGGTTTTGCCGTGGCCGGAGCCGTCGCCGCGTCCTACCCGTTTTCTCTTTTTCTTCGAACCCGCCGCGGGTTTCAAGTCGCTCAGCTTCATCTTCAGCGAATCTCCGCCAGCGCCTTTCCGCGCCGGTCCGCGATCTCTTCCGGGGCCCGCAGGTCGCGCAGGGCCTCGAAGGTCGCCTTGACCATGTTGTGCGGGTTGTTGGAGCCGATGCACTTGGTGAGCACGTTCTGGATGCCGGCCGCCTCCACGACGGCGCGCACGCCGCCCCCGGCGATCACGCCCGTGCCGTCCGAGGCGGGCTTGAGGATCACGTGGCCGGCGCCGAAGTGTCCGGTCACCTCGAACGGAATCGTGCCGTTCACCACCGGCACGCGTATGAGATTCTTTTTCGCCTGCTCCAGCCCCTTGCGGATCGCCTCGGGCACCTCGTTGGCCTTACCGAGGCCGCAGCCGACCACCGACTTGCCGTCCCCGACCACCACCAGCGCGCTGAAGCTGAAGCGGCGGCCGCCCTTGACGACCTTGGCGACGCGGCTGATGTGAACGACCTTTTCCTTTAGCTCCAATCCCTGCGGATCAATCCGTTCCAATGCACCCTCGCTGTCCCGCCGGCTAAAATTCCAGCCCGCCCTCGCGCGCCCCGTCCGCCAGCGCCTTGACCTGGCCGTGATAGAGAAAGCCGTTACGGTCGAAAACCACGCGCGTGATGTTCCGTTCCTTGCATATCCTGGCGATCTCCAGCCCGACCTGCCTGGCCGCCTCCACGCCCTTGGGTCTGGGGGTCGCGGCGGACGCCAGGGTCGACGCCGAAGCCAGTGTGACGCCCCGGTCGTCGGAGATCACCTGAGCGTAGATATGCTTGTTGCTGCGGAAGACGCAAAGGCGCGGCCGCTCGTCCGTGCCGAGAACCTTCTTCCGTACCCGCTTGCGGCGCCGGACTCGCCCGATATATCGTTCATTTCCCAACATCAGCAAACCTCGTCGCTACGCCCCCGCGGAGCCCACGGCCTTTCCGGCCTTGCGCCTGATCACTTCTTCACGGTACTTGATGCCCTTGCCCTTGTAGGGCTCGGGGGGCCTCAGGCTTCGGATCTTGGCAGCGGTTTCGCCGAGCAGCTGCCGATCCGCGCCGCTCAACGTGATGATCGTTTGGCGCTCGACCGAAGCAGTGATGCCGGGCGGGAGGGGAAACACTACCGGATGCGAGTAGCCGAGCGTCATGTGGAGCTCCTGCCCCTTCACTTCCGCGCGGTAACCCACGCCGTTGATCTCCAGCACGCGGGTAAAGCCCTTGCTGACGCCGTCGGCCATGTTGGCGAGCAGCTTCCGCGTGAGACCGTGCAGTGCCTTCACCTTGCGCTCATCCCCCCGGCGCTCCACGCGCACCACGTTCCCTTCGACCTTGACGCTGATGCCTTCCGGAACCGTGGTCTCGAGCCTGCCCTTCGGCCCCTCGATGCGAACACGGTCGCCCTCGACCGCGACCTTGAGCCCTTGCGGCAGCATTATGGGAAGTTTACCGATTCGCGACACCGTACACCTCGCCGCCTACCACACCGAGCAGATCAGCTCGCCCCCGACCCTGGCGCGCTGCGCTTCCCGGTCCACCAGGATACCCTTCGGCGTCGAGAGGATATGAATCCCCAGTCCTTTTCGGACCGGCATCAGTTCTCTCGTCCCGGTGTAGACTCGCCGTCCGGGAGTGCTCACGCGCTTGAGCCCGGAGATGACCGGGCGGTTTTCCCGGTCGAACTTGAGCTGGATCACCAGATCTTCTCCCCCGCCCCGGGCCGCCTTGACCTTCTTGACGTCCTTGACGTAGCCCTCTTCGAGCAGCACGCGGGCGATGCTTTCTTTTATGCGGGACCACGGCACCGAAACCTTCGGATGCCGCGCACGGGCCGCGTTGCGTATCCGCGTGAGCATGTCTGCAATCGGATCGGTCATCGCCATATTCTTCTCCGCCTCACCAACTCGCCTTGATCAGGCCCGGGATCTGGCCCTTGCGCGCGTAATCCCTCAAGCAGAGGCGGCACATGCGGAAACGGCGGTAGAAAGCCCGGGCCCGGCCGCACAGCGGGCAGCGGTTGTACTCTCGAACCCTGAATTTGTTCGGCCTTTCGGCCTTGACACGAAGACATTTCTTGGCCAACGGAACCCCCCCTGCGCCTCAGCCGGCAAAAGGCATGCCCAGCAGTCTGAGCAGCGACCGCGCCTCCCGGTCGGTTTTTGCCGTCGTGGTGATCGTCACCGTCATACCCCTGGGCTTGTCCACCTTGTCGGCCTGGATTTCGGGAAAGATGATCTGCTCCCGCAGCCCCAGGGAATAGTTGCCGCGACCGTCGAACGATCGGTCCGGCACTCCCTTGAAATCCCGCACCCGGGGCAACGCCGCGTGGATAAGCCGGTCCAGGAACTCGTACATGCGATCGCGCCGCAGCGTTACCATGCAGCCGATCGGCATCCCCTGGCGCAGCTTGAAATTGGCGATCGCCTTCTTCGCCCGGGTGATCACCGGTTTCTGCCCGGTGATCGCGGCGACCTCGGCCGCAGCCGTCTCAAGGGCCTTGATGTTCTGCGTCGCCTCGCCCAGGCCCACGTTCACCGTGATCTTCTCCAGCCGGGGCACCTGCATCGCGTTCTTGTACCCGAACTCCCGCTGCATCGCCGGCACGACCTCGTTGTAGTACTTGTCCTTGAGCCTCGCCATTGCCGTACCCGTCAATCTAAGGCTTCCCCGCAGCGTCGGCAAACACGCACCTTCTTCCCGTCGGAGAGGACCTTGTGCCCGACGCGCACCGGAGCGTTGCACTTGTCGCACATCAGCATGACGTTCGCCGCCCGGATGAGAGCCTCTTTCTCGACGATCCCGCCGGGATGCTGAGGACCGCGGGGCCGCATGTGTCGCTTGACCAGGTTGAGCCGCTCGACCACCACCCCGCCCTTCTTGGGCACCACCCGCAACACTTTCCCGGTCTTACCGCGCTCCTTGCCGGCGATCACCATGACGCTGTCGTTCTTTCGGATATGCACGGTTAGCCTTCTCCCCGGGCCCGCCGCTATAACACCTCGGGCGCCAGCGAAATGATCTTCATGAACTTCTTGGCCCTGAGCTCGCGCGCGACCGGACCGAAAATACGGGTTCCGATCGGCTCCTTCTGGTTGTCGATCAGCACCGCCGAGTTGTTGTCGAAGCGGATGTAGGTCCCGTCGGGGCGTCCCACCTCCTTGGCCGTCCGCACCACCACCGCTTTCATCACGTCGCCTTTCTTGACCTTCGCGTTGGGGACCGCCTCCTTGACCGACACGACGATAATGTCGCCGATCGAGGCGTACCGCCGCCGGCTTCCGCCCAGCACCTTGATACACTGCACCTTTCGGGCCCCCGAGTTGTCCGCCACGTCGAGAACCGTCCGCATCTGAATCATGACCCCACCTCGACCGGCTCGGTTTCGACCGCCGTCTTGGCGCGCTCGAGGATCTTGCGGACGCGCCAGTGCTTGGTCCGGCTGATCGGACGGCACTCCACGATCAGCACGCGGTCGCCCACCCGGCATGCGTTGGCCTCGTCGTGCGCCATCATCTTCGTGCGGCGGCGCAGGTACTTCTTGTACTTGGGGTGCATGATCGTACGCTCCACCGCTACCACCACCGTCTTCTGCATCCGGTCGCTCACCACCACCCCGGTGCGCTCCTTTCTCAGCCCCCGCTGCTTCATACTCCGCCCTTCTCCCTCGCGAGCGCCTTTTCCCGGAGCACCGTCTCCACCCGCGCCAGCTCCCGCCGGGTCTGCCGCAGCTTCATCGGGTTCTCGAGCCGGCTGGTCGCGCGCCGCAGCTTCAGGTGACTGATCTCTTCGCGCAGCTCCGATCGCTTGCGCGCGAGATCTCCGTCGCTCATTTCCCTCAGCTCTCTAGCCAGCATGAGCCAGCCCCCTTCTTTCGACGAAAATAGTCGGAATCGACAACTTGTGGGCCGCCAGCCGGAAAGCCTCCCGCGCCAGGTTCGCCTCGACCCCTTCCATCTCGAAGAGAATCCTGCCGGGTTTGATCACCGCCACCCACAGCTCCGGAGCCCCCTTGCCTTTGCCCATCCGGGTTTCCGCCGGCTTTCTCGTAAGCGGCTTGTCGGGGAAGATCCGGATCCAGACCTTGCCGCCGCGTTTCAGGTAGCGCGTGAGCGCCACCCGAGCCGCCTCGATCTCACGTGCGGTCATCCAGCCGCGCCCCACCGCTTTCAGCCCGTAGTCGCCGAAGGCGAGCGAGGCCCCGCGATAAGCCAGGCCGCGCCGCCGGCCCTTTTGTTGCTTGCGATATTTTACTTTTTTCGGTTCGAGCATCGATCTGCGAGTTTCCCGTTTCGGGCTCGAGGTTGCAGTTGCCGCTTCGATCTCTCAAGCGGAAACCGACAACCTGATTGTTATCCGCCCAGCATCGCCTTCTGCTGTTCCTCTTCCTCGGTCAATACCTCGCCGCGAAAGATCCAGACCTTGACGCCGATCACGCCGTACGTGGTCCGCGCCTCCGCGAAGCCGTAGCTGATGTCGGCCCGCAGCGTGTGCAGCGGCACCCGGCCCTCCCGGTACCACTCGGTGCGCGCGATTTCCGCTCCGCCGAGCCGCCCCGCGCACTGGATCTTGATCCCCTGGGCCCCCATCCGCATGGCCCGGGAAACGCTCTCCTTCATCGCCCGCCGGAAGGCGACCCGCCGCTCGAGCTGGAGGGCGACGTTTTCCGCGACCAGCTGCGCGTCGAGGTCGGGGCGTCGCACCTCGTGGATGTTGATGTAGGTTTCCCGGCCCGTGAGCTTGGTGAGGTCTTCCTTGAGCTTTTCGATCTCCGCCCCTTTCTTTCCGATCACGATGCCGGGGCGCGCGGTGTGTATGTTGATCTTGGCCTTGTTCGCCGCGCGCTCGATCTCGATCCGCGAAATGCCCGCATGGTAAAGTCGGCTCTTGAGAAACTTCTTTATCCGCAGGTCTTCGTGCAGCAGCTTGGCGTAGTCCTGGCGGGCATACCACCGCGAGTCCCAGGACTCGATCACGCCGAGCCGAAAAATCTTGGGATGCGTCTTCTGGCCCATCCGGTCAGCTCCTCTCCTCGGCCTCGTCCAGGACGATCGTAATGTGGCTCAGCCGCTTGCGGATCCGAGTGGCCCGGCCCTGGGCGCGCGGCGTGAACCGCTTCCACATCCCGGCTTCGTCCACCCTCGCCCGCTTGACGTACAGCCGGTCGACGTCCACGCTCTGGGTGTTTTCCGCGTTCGCCACGGCGGCACGGAGCGTCTTGGCGACCGTGCCGGCGGCGCGCTTCGGAATGAATTTCAGGATATTCAACGCCTCCTCCACGCCCTTGCCCCGGATCTGGTCGACGACCAGCCGGACCTTGCGCGGCGAGAGTCTCGTGAATCGGGTGATCGCGCGGGCTTCCATCTTTCCTTACCTTCCCAGCGTAGCTCCCGCTGGCGTCAGCTCTTCGGCGGCGCGCCAGGTGCAGGCCGCGGAGCCCCGGTGGTTTCCTTGGCCTCTCCCTTGCGGTCCCCTGAATGCATGAAAAAGGTCCGCGTCGGCGCGAATTCTCCGAGCTTGTGGCCGACCATGTTCTCGGTGATGAAAACCGGGATGAACTTTCGCCCGTTGTGCACCCCGATGGTGTGACCCACCATCTCCGGAGTGATCGTCGAACGACGCGACCAGGTCTGGATCACGCGCTTTTGCCGCGACTCGTTCATCGCGGCGATCTTCTTCGCGAGATGCTCGTCGACGAACGGTCCTTTTTTCACCGAACGCGCCATTTTCGCTACGCCTTTCTACGCTGCACGATGTACCGGTCCGACGCGCGGTTCTTGCGCGTCTTGTAGCCCTTGGTGGGCTTGCCCCAGGGCGTCATCGGGTGATTGCCCTTGGAGCGGCCTTCGCCGCCGCCGTGCGGATGATCCACCGGGTTCTTGGCGATCCCCCGGGTAATGGGGCGCCGGCCGAGCCACCGCATCCGCCCGGCTTTTCCCCACGAGATGTTCTCCTGGTCGGCGTTCCCGACCTGGCCGATCGTCGCCCGGCAATCGGCGAGCACGTAACGCAGCTCGCCCGAGGGCAGTTTGAGCAGCGTGTAGTTGCCTTCCTTCGCCATCAGTTGCGCCCCGGAACCGGCGCTGCGGGCGAGCTGCCCCCCCTTGCCGATCTTGAGCTCAATGTTGTGCACCACGGTTCCGACCGGGATGTACTTGAGCGGCAAGGAATTCCCCGGCTGGATGTCGACGTTGTCGTCGCCCGCCACCACCTGGTCCCCCACCTTGAGCCGATCAGGCGCGAGAATGTAGCGCCGCTCGCCGTCCGCGTAGCAGAGGAGCGCGATCCGACACGAACGGTTCGGATCGTACTCGATCGCCTCCACCTTCGCCGGCACCCCCTTCTTGTCGCGCTTGAAGTCGATCACCCGGTACAGGCGCTTGTGTCCGCCGCCGCGATGGTCCGCGGTCACGCGCCCGGTGTTGTTGCGCCCCCCGCTGCGCTTGAGCGGCTCGCACAGCCCCTTTACGGGCTCGGTCCGCGTGATCTCCTCGAAGGTCAGACCCGTGCGGAAGCGTATTCCGGCGGAAGTCGGCTGATAGGTCTTGATGGCCATGGCGGTTCTTTAAGCGCCTCCGAAAAAGTCGATCTTGTCCCCTTCCCTGAGGGTCACGTAGGCCTTCTTCCACTGCGGCCGCCGTCCGATGTTCCGTCCGACCCGGCGCACCTTGCCCAGATAGCGGGACATCCGGACCTTGACGACCTTGACCTTGAACAGGCTCTCCACGGCCCGCTTCACGTCGATTTTGTTGGCGTCCGGTCGCACCTTGAACAGCACCTGGTTCGCGCTTTCGGCGAGCAGAGAGCCCTTCTCGGAAATCAACGGCGCTTCGATAACGGATTCGGGTCCTTTCATGCCGCCAGCCTCTCTTCGAGCAGCCTGAGCGCTCCTTCGGTAAGGATCAAGTGCTCGTAACGGAGCAGGTCGTAGACGTTGAGCCCTTCGACGCGCAGCACTTTGACCCCGGGGAGGTTGCGCGCCGAACGCTCGACCGTCTCCTCGGATGCAGGAATCACGATCAGCGCGCTCGAGACCTGGAGATCCGCCAGCGCCTGCGCCATCAGGCGCGTCTTCGGCGCCTCGAGATCGAACCGGTCCACCACGATCAGCTTCCCGTCGCGCCGTTTCGCGCTCAGCGCCGACAGCAGCGCCTGCCTGCGTGCGGCCCGCGGCATTCGGGAAAAATAATCGCGCGGCTGCGGACCGAAGATCGTCCCGCCGCCGACCCACAACGG
The DNA here is from genome assembly GCA_035574315.1 of Candidatus Zixiibacteriota bacterium. Classification (NCBI taxonomy): domain Bacteria; kingdom Pseudomonadati; phylum Candidatus Zixiibacteriota; species Candidatus Zixiibacteriota bacterium. The sequence continues at coordinate 56,525 of DATLYW010000021.1, read as the reverse complement.
AGAGCGGATGCTGCCGGCGCGAGCGCGCCCCGTACCCTTCTGCCGCCATGGCTTCTTGCCGCCCCCGCTCACCAGTCCCTTGGACTTGGTCGCCACGGTACCGGCCCGCCGGTTACGCAGCTGCATCACCACCGCCTCGTGCAGGAGCTCCAGGCGCTCCTTGACGCCGAAGATCCGTTCGTTCAGCTCGGGTTGAATGACGCGAACTCCCATTGCCGCCTACCCCTTGACCGCGCGTTTTACGATCACCACGCCGTGCCTGGCCCCCGGGACCGCGCCCTTGACCAGCAGGAGGTTCTGCTCCGGGCGCACTTCCACCACCTCGAGGTTTTGCACCGAAATCCGCTCGTTGCCCCAGTGGCCGGCCATTTTCTTGCCTTTGCGGACGCGGCCCGGAAAGGAGCGGTTGCCGATGGAGCCGCCGTGGCGAAAATATTCGTGCGTGCCGTGCGATCCGGGAAACCCGCCGAAGGACCAGCGCTTGATCACGCCCGCGAAGCCGTGGCCCTTGGAGGTCCCCGCGACGTCGACGCGGTCTCCAGCTTTGAAGAGGTCGCCGACCTTGATCTCCTGGCCGACCTCGTAGCGCGCCACGTCGTCGGAGCGGAACTCCCTCAGGACGGCGAACGCGCCCTTTCCCGCCTTCGCGAAGTGGCCCTGCTCGGCCTTGTTCACCCGCTGGAGCTTGCGCGCGCCGTAACCGAGCTGAAGCGCGTTGTAGCCGTCCCGAGCAGTCTCTTTCTTTTGCACGACTACGCAGGGACCCGTCTGGATCACGGTCACGGGGACGACGTTGCCCTCGGCGTTGTAGTATTGCGTCATCCCGATCTTCTTTCCGATAAGCCCCGCCATCGCAAAACCTCGCAAGCGCCGGTCACCTTACTGCAGCTTGATCTCGACGTCGACTCCGGCGGCGATGTCGAGCTTGCCGAGCGCGTCGATGGTCTGCTGCGTCGGCTCGAGAATATCGAGCAGCCGTTTGTGCGTCCGAATCTCGTACTGGTCCCGGGATTTCTTGTCGACGTGCGGGGAGCGGTTCACCGTAAAGCGTTCGATGCGGGTGGGAAGAGGGATCGGCCCGGCGACCCTTCCGCCCGTCCGCTTGACCGTCTCGACGATTTCCCCCACCGACTGGTCCAGCACGCGGTGGTCGTATGCCTTGAGTCGAATCCTGATCTTCTCGTTCATACTTCCTTCTTCGCGTCGCCCTCGAACTTGGCGATGATCCCCTCGGCAACCGAAGACGGCACCGGCTCGTAATGGGAAAATTGCATCGTGTACGTCGCCCGCCCCTGCGTCATCGAGCGCAGGTCGGTGGCGTAGCCGAACATCTGCGCCAGCGGCACCCGCGCATCGATCGCCTGAGCGGCCGGGCGGCTCTCGAATCCCAGAACCTTGCCGCGCCGGGAATTGAGATCGCCGATCACCTCGCCCATGAATTCCTCCGGAACCACCACCTCGACCGACATGATCGGCTCGAGCAGAATCGGACTGGCCTTGCGGACCGCCTCCTTGAACGCGATGGAGCCGGCGATCTTGAAGGCGATTTCGGACGAATCGACCTCGTGATAGCTGCCGTCGAACAACGTCACCTTGATATCCACCATCGGATAACCGGCGAGCGGTCCCGATTCGGCTGCCTCACGCACCCCTTTCTCCACCGCCGGGATGTACTCGCGCGGGATCACCCCGCCTTTGATCGCGTCCACAAACTCGAAGCCGCTTCCCGGCTCCAGCGGCTCGACGGCGATCCAGACGTCGCCGTACTGGCCGCGACCGCCGGTCTGCCGGATGAACTTCCCCTGCTGCTCGACCTTCTTGCGGATCGTCTCCTTGTAGGCCACCTGCGGCCGGCCAACGTTAGCGCCGACGTTGAACTCACGCAACAGGCGATCGACGATGATCTCCAGGTGCAGCTCGCCCATCCCCGAGATGATCGTCTGTCCGGTCTCCTCGTCGGTGCGCACCCGGAACGAAGGGTCCTCGGTCGCGAGCTTCTGCAGCGAGAGCCCGAGCTTTTCCTGGTCGGCCTTGCTCTTCGGCTCGATGGCGATCGAGATCACGGGCTCGGGGAATTCGATGGACTCCAGGATGATCGGCTTGTTCTCATCGCACAGGGTGTCGCCGGTCGTCGTGGTCCTCAGACCGACCGCGGCGGCGATGTCGCCGGCGTAGACTTCCTTGATCTCTTCGCGCTTGTTGGCGTGCATCTTGAGGAGCCGGCCGATGCGCTCGCGCTTCCCTTTCGTCGAGTTGTAAACGCTCGACCCCGACTGCAGGGACCCGGAATAAACTCTGAAGAAGGTCAGCGTCCCGACGAAGGGATCGGTCATGATCTTGAACGCGAGCGCGGAGAACGGAGCATCGTCGCTCGCCGGCCGCTCGGCCGGCTTCTGCGAGCCGGGCTCCGTACCCTTGACCGGAGGAATATCCAGCGGCGAGGGCAGATAGTCCACGACCGCGTCGAGCAGCGGCTGCACGCCCTTGTTGCGGAACGCGCTGCCGCAAAGCACCGGCACGATCTTGAGCGAGAGCGTGGCGTTGCGGATCGCCGAGCGCAGCTCGGCCTCCTCGATCTCCTTGCCCTCGAGGTATTTCTCCATGATCCGCTCGTCGCAGTCGGCGACCGCCTCGACGAGCTTTTCGCGGTACTGGGCCGCCTGGGCCGCCATATCCTCGGAAACCGGCTCGAAGCGGAACCGGGCCCCCAGGCTCTCCTCCTCCCAGACCACCGCTCTCATCTTGACGAGATCGACGATCCCGACGAAGCGCTCCTCGGCCCCGATCGGCAGCTGGAGGGGCACCGGCCGCGCTCCGAGCCGATCCTCGATCATCTTGACGACGCGGAAAAAGTCCGCACCGAGCCGATCCATTTTGTTGACGAACGCGATGCGCGGCACGCGGTACTTGTCCGCCTGCCGCCACACGGTCTCCGTCTGCGGCTCGACACCGCCGACCGAGCAAAACACCCCGACCGCGCCGTCCAGCACCCTGAGAGACCGCTCGACCTCGATGGTGAAGTCCACGTGGCCGGGGGTATCGATGATGTTGATCCGGTGATCGCGCCAGAAACAGGTGGTCGCCGCCGACGTGATGGTGATGCCGCGCTCCTGCTCCTGGACCATCCAGTCCATGGTCGCGGTCCCTTCATGGACCTCGCCGAGCTTGTAGGTGATACCGGTGTAGTACAGGATGCGCTCGGTTGTGGTCGTCTTCCCGGCATCGATGTGCGCCATGATGCCGATGTTGCGAGTTCTTTCCAGTGGGACCGATCTGGCCATTATCCCTTATTGCCGAAAAAAGAGGAGGCGGTTCGACCGCCTCCCTTCCGATTCTCGATAGAGTCTTACTTACCAGCGATAGTGGGCAAAGGCCCGGTTGGCCTCTGCCATGCGATGGGTGTCTTCTTTTTTCTTGATCGCCGCGCCGCGATTATTGGCCGCGTCGATAAGCTCGGCGGCCAACCGCTCTTCCATGGATTTTTCCCCGCGCTCCCGTGCGGCCTCTCTCAGCCAACGCATGCTGAGGGAGATCCGACGCTGTGGTCGCACTTCGACCGGCACCTGGTACGTCGCACCGCCGACCCGCCGCGACCGCACCTCCACCATCGGACGTGCGTTCTCGACCGCCTTCTTGAAAATCCCCAGGGCTTCCTCTTTCGTCCGGCTGGCGACGATGTCCAGCGCGCGATAGAAAATCGACTCTGCCACGCTCTTCTTGCCCCGGGTCATGATCGTGTTGACGAATTTCGCCACCAGCTTGTCGCCGTACTTGGGGTCCGGCAGGACCTCCCGCTTCTTGACCTCTCCCTTGCGCGGCATGAAATCCCTTACTTCGGTTTTTTCGCCCCGTACTTCGACCGCCCCTGGCGCCTTTCCTGCACCCCGATCGAGTCCAGCGTTCCCCGGATGATGTGGTAACGCACCCCCGGCAGATCCTTGACGCGTCCGCCGCGGATCAGGACCACCGAATGCTCCTGGAGGTTATGACCTACCCCCGGAATGTAGGACGTCACCTCGATCCCGTTGGTCAACCGCACGCGCGCGACCTTGCGCAGCGCCGAATTGGGCTTCTTCGGCGTGGAGGTGTAGACGCGCGTGCACACGCCCCGCTTCTGGGGTGATCCCTGCAGCGCCGGCGCGGTGTTCTTGCGCTCCTGCTTGCGCCGGCTTTCTCTCACGAGCTGGTTGATGGTCGGCATAGCTCCGTTCGGTACGCCGCCGCGGATCTGCGATGCGGCCTGGATACTGGGAAACTCTTTTTTTTAACAAATCCCTCCGGTCATGTCAAAACCCCGATGCGCCAGCCGTTCACGCCTGCGCCGCCTCGGGCACCTCGCCGGGAAGGCCCTCGGGCTCTTCGACCTCGATTTCCACCTTCGTGTACTTCGGCACGCCGGTGCCGGCGGGAATAAGCCGCCCCATGATCACGTTTTCCTTCAAACCGGTCAGCAGATCCACCTTGCCGTGAATCGCCGCCTCGGTCAGCACCTTGGTCGTCTCCTGAAACGATGCCGCCGAGATGAAGCTCTCGGTCGACAAGGAGGCCTTGGTGATCCCGAGCAGCAGCGGCTCCGCGACCGCGGGCCTGCCGTTCTGTGCAATCACCCTCTGGTTCTCCTCCTCGAAGCGCCATTTCTCCACCTGGTCGCCGACGAGAAACTCGGTGTCGCCCACCTCCTTGATGCGCACGCGGCGCAGCATCTGGCGCACGATGACCTCGATGTGCTTGTCGTTGATCCGCACTCCCTGGAGCCGGTAGATTTCCTGGACCTCGTCGACCAGGTACTTCGCCAGCGCCTTCTCCCCGAGAATGGTGAGGATATCGTGCGGATTCGACGACCCGTCCATCAACGGCTCTCCGGCCCGCACGCGATCGCCTTCGTGGACGCTGATATGCTTCCCTTTCGGGATCAGGTACTCGCGCGGCTCGCCCACTTCGGGGGTGATGACCACCTTGCGCTTTCCCTTGGTGTCCTTGCCGAACGAGACGACGCCGTCGATCTCGCTGATCACGGCGAACTCCTTCGGCTTGCGTGCCTCGAACAGCTCCGCCACTCGAGGCAACCCGCCGGTGATATCCTTGGTCTTGGTGGTCTCGCGCGGAATCTTGGCCAGGACATCGCCCGGGAAGACCGTCTGGCCCTCCTGCACGTTGATGTGCGCCCCGACCGGCAGCAGGTAGCGGGCCTCCGAGGTCGGCGACAGCCGTGCGGTCTGTCCTTCGGCGTCCTTGATCGAGATCCGCGGCCGCTTGTCGACGTCTTTCGAGTCGATGATGACCTTGGTCGAGAGCCCCGTCCGCTCGTCGACCTTTTCCTCCATCGTCACCCCTTCGATCACGTCGCCGAACTTCACCACGCCGCCGACCTCCGTGAGGATCGGAATCGTGTACGGGTCCCACTCGGCGAGCAGCTCGCCGGCCTTGATCTTGTCGCCGTTCTTGCGCTTGAGTTTCGCGCCGTAGACCACGACGTAGCGCTCGCGCTCACGCTCGCGGCCCTTCTCGCCCTCGGGATAATCGACGATGGCGATCTCGCCGTTGCGGTTCATCACCACCAGGTCGCCGTCCTTGTTGGTGACGGTGTTGATATTGATGAACTTGACATAGCCCTCGTTGCGGGATTCCAGCGTGGTCTGCTCGGCCCGGCGGCTCGCGGTACCGCCGATGTGGAAGGTCCGCATCGTGAGCTGCGTCCCGGGCTCGCCGATGGACTGCGCGGCGATCACTCCGATCGCCTCGCCGAGGTTGACCATGTGACCCCGCCCCAGGTCGCGCCCGTAGCACATGATGCAGACGCCGCGTTTCGACTGGCAGGTGAGAACCGAGCGGATCTTGATCCGTTCCAGGCCGGCGTCCTCGATCCTCTGCACCAGCTCCTCGTCAATCTCCTGGTTCGCTCGTACGATGACCTCGCCGGTGAACGGATCCTTGACGTCCTCGAGCGCCACGCGGCCGAGCACGCGGTCGCCGAGCGGCTCGATGATCTCCCCGCCCTCCATCAGCGGCGTCATCTCGATGCCGTCCATCGTGCCGCAATCCTCCTCGGAGATGACCGAGTCCTGGGCGACGTCCACCAGCCGCCGGGTAAGGTAGCCCGAATTGGCGGTCTTCAACGCGGTATCGGCCAACCCCTTGCGGGCGCCGTGCGTGGAGATGAAGTACTGCAGCACGGTGAGACCTTCGCGGAAGTTGGCGGTGATCGGCGTCTCGATGATCTCGCCGGACGGCTTCGCCATGAGCCCGCGCATTCCCGCGAGTTGCCGGATCTGTTGCGCGCTGCCCCGCGCACCCGAGTCCGCCATCATGAAGATCGGGTTGAAGCTCGGAACCGTCACCTCGCGGCCGGAATCGTCGACGACCTTCTCCGAGCCGAGGTCGCGCAGCATCTCGTCGGCGATGCGATCGGTCACCTCGGCCCAGATGTCGACCACCTTGTTGTAGCGTTCGCCGTCGGTGATCAGGCCGTTCTTGTATTGCTCCTCGATTTCGCGGACGTCCTCGTGAGCGCGCTTGAGCAGCTGCTCCTTGCTCGGCGGGATCACCATGTCCTTGATGGCGATCGAGATACCAGCCTTGGTCGCGTATTGATAGCCGACGTCCTTGAGCCGGTCGGCCAGAATCACCGTCGCCTTGTTGCCGGCCAGTCGGTAGCTGACGTCGATCAGGTTCGCCAGCTCCTTTTTCTTCAGCACCCGGTTGACTTCCTTGAAGGGAATCTCCGGCGGCACGACCTCGTAGACCAGGACGCGCCCGACGGTGGTCTCCACGCGCTCGCCGTTGATGCGCACCCGGATCGGCGCCTGCAGGTCCACCTCGCCCTGATCGTAGGCCATCCGCACCTCGACGGGGCTCGCGAAGACGCGGCCGCTGCCTTTCGCGTGCATGCGCTCCCGGGTCATGTAGTAGAGCCCCAGCACGATGTCCTGCGTGGGGACGATGATCGGCTTGCCGTTCGCCGGCGAGAGAATGTTGTTGGTCGACATCATCAGCGCCCGGGCTTCCACCTGCGCTTCCACCGAGAGCGGCACGTGGACCGCCATCTGGTCGCCGTCGAAGTCGGCGTTGTAGGCCGCGCACACCAGAGGATGCAGCTGGATCGCCTTGCCCTCGATCAGGATCGGCTCGAAGGCCTGAATCCCGAGGCGGTGCAGGGTCGGAGCCCGGTTGAGCAGCACCGGATGCTCGCGGATCACCTCGTCGAGGATGTCCCAGACCTCCGGGCGCTCTTTTTCCACCATCTTCTTCGCGCTCTTGATGGTGGTCACGAAGCCGCGCTCCTCGAGCTTGTTGTAGATGAACGGCTTGAACAGCTCGAGCGCCATCTTCTTCGGAAGGCCGCACTGGTGCAGCCGCAGCTCGGGACCCACGACGATCACCGAGCGGCCGGAATAGTCGACCCGCTTGCCCAGCAGGTTTTGGCGGAAGCGCCCCGTCTTGCCCTTGAGCATGTCGCTGAGCGATTTGAGGGGCCGACGGTTCTGCCCCGTGATCGCCCGGCCGCGCCGGCCATTGTCGAACAACGCGTCGACCGCCTCCTGGAGCATCCGCTTTTCATTGCGGATGATCATGTCCGGAGCGTTGAGCTCCATCAGACGCTTGAGCCGGTTGTTGCGGTTGATCACGCGGCGGTAGAGGTCGTTCAGGTCGGACGTGGCGAACCGCCCGCCGTCGAGCGGCACGAGCGGCCGGAGATCGGGCGGGATCACCGGAATGACCTCCAGGACCATCCACTCGGGACGGTTGCCCGAATTCTTGAAGGCGTTGATCACCTTCAGGCGCTTGGCGATCTTCTTGCGCCGCACCTCGGAATTGGCCTCGCGCATCTCGACGCGCAGCTCTTCGGCCAGCTTGGCCACGTCCACCATCTTGAGCAGCTTGCGGATCGCCTCTGCCCCCATCTCGGCGGTGAACTTTCCGCCGTACTCTTCCATCGCCTTGCGGTAACGCGCCTCGGTGAGCAGCTCCTTGCACTGCAGCGGAGTTTCCCCGGGATCGATCACTATGTAGGACTCGAAGTAGAGCACTTTTTCGATGTCCTTGAGAGACATGTCGAGCAGGGCGCCGATCCGGCTCGGCAGGCTCTTGAGGAACCAGATGTGCACCACGGGCGTGGCCAGCTCGATGTGGCCCATGCGCTCGCGCCGCACCTTGGACTGGATCACCTCCACGCCGCACTTTTCGCAGACCACCCCGCGGTGGCGCATGCGCTTGTACTTGCCGCAGTTGCACTCGTAGTCCTTGGTCGGGCCGAAGATCTTGGCGCAGAACAGCCCGTCCCGTTCCGGCTTGAAGGTCCGGTAGTTGATGGTTTCCGGCTTCTTCACCTCGCCGTGCGACCACGAGCGGATTTTTTCCGGCGACGCGATCGACACCTTGATCGCGTTGAAGCTCAGCGGATTCTTGGGTTTCTCGAACAGATTGAAAAGATCTTCCATACAGGCTTCCCTCCGGGCAGCGTTGCGGCCTTTCGGTTCCCCTATTTCTCCTCGATCAGCTCGACGTCCAGGCCAAGGCTCTGGAGCTCCTTGACCATGACGTTGAACGACTCGGGCAAGCCGGGCTCAAGCAGGTTTTCGCCTTTGACGATCGCCTCGTACATCCGGGTCCGGCCCACGACGTCGTCCGACTTGACCGTCAGCATCTCCTGCAGAGTGTAGGCGGCCCCGTACGCCTCGAGCGCCCACACCTCCATCTCTCCCAGCCGCTGACCGCCGAACTGCGCCTTGCCGCCGAGCGGCTGCTGCGTTACGAGCGAATACGGCCCGGTCGAGCGGGCGTGGATCTTGTCGTCGACGAGATGGTGCAGCTTCATGATGTACATGACGCCCACCGTGACCTTGCCGTCGAACGGCTCGCCGGTACGGCCGTCGTAGAGTGTGACCTGCCCCGTCGCCGGCAGCCCGGCCTTGCGCAGCAGGTTGAAGATCTCCTCTTCCGTCGCTCCGTCGAACACCGGCGACGCCAGTCGGATGCCGTCCCGGTATTTCTCCGCGAGCTTGAGGATGTCGGCCTCCTTGGCGCCGTCGATCAGCTCGGAGGCTTCTTTGTTATTGAGGTACTCCTTGAGCCGCCGGCGCAGGGTATCCATCTCGGCGTTGTGGCGGCGCAACAGCTCGTCGATCTGATGCCCCAGGCTCCGGGCGGCCCAGCCGAGGTGGGCTTCCAGGATCTGCCCGACGTTCATCCGGGAGGGCACCCCGAGCGGGTTGAGCACTACGTCGACCGGCGTGCCGTCCTCCAGATAGGGCATGTCCTCCTCCGGCAGGATGCGCGAGATCACCCCCTTGTTGCCGTGGCGACCGGCCATCTTGTCGCCGACCTGCAGCTTGCGCTTGATCGCGACGAAGACCTTGACCATCTTGATCACGCCCGGCGGCAGCTCGTCGCCGCCCTTGAGCTTCTCGATCTTGCTCTCGAACTGGTCCTTGATGAGCTTGACCTGAGCCGCGGTGCTCTCGACGATCCGGCTCAGCTCGGCCTCCACCGAGTCGTTGTCCACGCGAATGTCGCCCCAGTAGGCCATCGACAGCTGGTCGAGATCCTCCTCGGTGATCTCCTTGCCCTTGTTGAGGAGAACCTTGCGGCTGTCGTCGCTGATGCGCACCGCCAGCCGCCGGCCGACCAGCAGCTTCTTCATGCGCCGCAGCGCTCCCTCCTGCAGGATGCGAATCTCGTCGTGCTGGTCCTTGCGCAGTCGCGCGATCTCCTCCTCCTCGATCGCTTTGCTGCGCTCGTCCTTGGCCAGGCCCTTGCGCGAGAAGATCCGCACGTTGATGACCGTGCCCTCCACGCCCGGCGGGACGCGCAGCGAGGTGTCGCGCACCTCGCCCGCCTTCTCACCGAAGATGGCGCGCAGCAGTTTTTCCTCCGGCGAAAGCTGGGTTTCGCCCTTGGGAGTGATCTTTCCGACCAGAATGTCCCCGGGCTTCACTTCCGCGCCGATCCGGATGATGCCGCTGTCGTCGAGGTCGGTGAGCGCCTCGTCGCCGACGTTGGGGATGTCGCGGGTGATCTCTTCGGGCCCGAGCTTGGTGTCACGCGAAACGCATTCGAACTCCTCGATGTGGATCGAGGTGTAGATATCCTCCTTGACGACACGCTCGCTGATGAGGATGGAATCCTCGAAGTTGTAGCCGCCCCACGGCATGAGCGCCACCAGCACGTTGCGTCCGAGCGCCAGCTCGCCCATCTCCGTGGAAGGGCCGTCCGCGATGACGTCGCCCGCCTTCACCTGATCCCCCACCACCACGATCGGCCGCTGGTTGATGCAGGTGTTCTGGTTCGACCGCTGGTACTTGACCAGGTTGTAGATGTCCACGCCCGTGTCGCGCGGACCGGACGGACGGTCCGCCTTGACCACGATGCGCGTGGAATCGACGCTCTCGACCACGCCGTCGCGCCTGGCGACCACGGTCACGCCGGAGTCGCGCGCAACGGTCTTTTCCATGCCGGTGCCGACCAGCGGCGCTTCGGCCCTGAGCAGCGGGACCGCCTGTCGCTGCATGTTCGATCCCATGAGGGCGCGGTTGGCGTCGTCGTTTTCCAGGAACGGGATCAGGGACGCGGCGACGCTTACGAGCTGGTTCGGCGACACGTCCATGAAGTCGACCTCTTCCGGGCGCGCCATCACGAACTCGCCCCCCTTGCGCGCCGAAACGAGGTCGACGGTGAAGGCCCCGCGGCTGTCGATCGGCGCGTTCGCCTGCGCGATCACGTGGTCTTCCTCTTCGAGCGCCGAGAGGTAGCGGATACGATCGGTCACGCGGCCGTTCTCGACTTCGCGGTAGGGCGTCTCGATAAACCCGAACTCGTTGACGCGCGCGTAGGTCGTGAGCGACGCGATCAAGCCGATGTTCGGTCCTTCCGGCGTCTCGATGGGGCAGACGCGGCCGTAGTGGGTTGGGTGGACGTCGCGCACCTCGAAGCCGGCGCGCTCGCGGGTCAGTCCGCCCGGACCCAGCGCCGAGAGCCGCCGCTTGTGGGTGATCTCGGAGAGCGGATTGGTCTGGTCCATGAACTGCGACAGCTGGCTCGAGCCGAAGAACTCCTTGAGCGCGGCGGAGACGGGCTTGTAGTTGATCAGCTCCTGCGGCATCAGGGTCTCGATGTCCTGCAGGCTCATCTTTTCCTTGATCGCCCGCTCCATGCGCACCAGACCGACCCGGAAATGGTTTTCCACCAGCTCACCCACCGCGCGAACCCTGCGGTTCCCGAGGTGGTCGATGTCGTCCACGCTCCCGTTCCCGTTCTTGAGCTCCATCAGGTAGCGGACGACCTCGAGAATGTCTTCCTTGCGCAACGTCCCCTGCTCGAGGGGCACGTTGAGCTTCAGCCGGTGATTGAGCTTCAGCCGCCCCACCTTCGAGAGATCGTAACGATCGGGATTGAAAAACAGGTTATGGAAGAAGTTTGTCGCGGATTCCACGGTCGGCGGATCGCCCGGCCGCAGCCGGCGGTAGATTTCGAGAATCGCCTCCTGCGGGGAGTGGATGCGGTCCTGCAGCAGCGTGTTGTGAAGGTAGGGCCCGACGCTCGATTCCTCGATGAACAGCACCTCGATCTGGTGAATGCCCCGCTCGCGGATCAGATCGAGCTTTTCCTGCGTGATCGACTGGTTGCACTCGACCAGAACCTCTTTGGTTTGCGGGTCGACGATGTTGTGCGCGGCCACCCGTCCGAGAATGTCTTCCCATTCGATCGGCACTTGCCGGATCTTCGCCGCCTCCATCTGTCGCAGAACCGGCCGGGTGAACTTCTTACCCTCCCTGGCGATGATTTCGTTGGTCTTGGGGTCCCGGATGTCGGCAGCGATCTTCGCACCCGCCAGGTGGTTGGGATTGAAGACCAGCGCCGGCCGGCGTCCGTCGAACACGATCGTATCGGTTTTGTAGTAATAGTTGAGCAGGTCCTCCGTGGTCATCCCCAGCGCGCGCAGCAGCACGGTGGCGTGGAACTTGCGGCGCCGGTCGATCCGCACGTAGAGGATGTCCCGGGGATCGAATTCGAGATCCACCCAGGAGCCCCGGTACGGAATGATCCGCGCGGAATAGAGCAGCTTGCCGCTGGCGTGCGTCTTGCCCTTGTCGTGCTCGAAAAACACTCCGGGCGAGCGATGCAGCTGGCTGACGATCACCCGCTCGGTTCCGTTCACCATGAACGTGCCGTTCTTGGTCATCAGCGGGATCTCGCCGAAGTAAACCTCCTGCTCCTTCACGTTCTTGATGCTGCGCGACCCGGTTTGAGGATCGACGTCCCAGAGCACCAACTGCACCGTCACCTTCAACGGCGCCGCGTAGGTCATGCCCCGCTGATGGCATTCCTCGACGTCGTACTTCGGTTCGCCCAGACTGTAGCTGACGAACTCCAGGCTCGCGGTCTCGTTGAAGTCCTTGATCGGGAAGACCGATTTGAAGACCTCCTGCAGGCCGATGTTCTGGCGCTGGGCGGGGGGAACGTCTTTCTGCAAGAACAGCTCGTAGGAGTTTTTCTGGATTTCGATCAGATAAGGGAGATCGATAATCTTCTTGATTCGTCCGAAACTACGCCGAAAACGTAGGTTGTTGGCCACTTGAAATGCCATGCTCGCTCCTCTTCAGCTGAACGCCGTTACCGAAACCCCGTCGTCCGCCCGCGCCATCCCCTACTTGATCTCGACCTTGGCTCCCTGCTCCTCCAGCTTTTTCTTGATGGTTTCGGCCTCGGCCTTGGAAACCCCTTCCTTGACCGGTTTCGGCGCCCCGTCCACCAGGTCCTTGGCCTCCTTGAGGCCGAGCCCCGTGAGCTCGCGGACGACCTTGATCACCTGGATTTTCTTCTCCCCGGCGTCGGTCAGAATCACGTTAAACTCGGTCTTCTCCTCTGCCGGCGCCGCCGCCGGTCCGGCCGCGGCGGCCACCGCAACCGGGGCCGCCGCGCTCACCCCCAGCTCTTCCTCCAGCTCTTTCACGAGCGCGGCCGCGTCCATCAGCGTCATGTTCTTGATGAAGTCCTTGACTTGCTCTCTCGATACCTCGGCCATAAGATGTGGTCCCCCTTTGTGTTATTCCACTTGCTTTGTCTAGGATTCGGTCCTGCTCTTGCGCACGCTCTCCAGCAATCGCACCACCCGCGCTCCAGGCTCCTGAAGGAGCCGGACGAGCCGCGTCGCCGGCGCCTGGATAAGCGCCAGCAGCTTGGCCTGCAGCTCGGGCTTGCTCGGCATCTGAGCCAGGAGCTTCACCTTGGCAGGGTCCATCACCTGGCCTTCGAACATCGCCCCTTTGATCGTGAGCTTCTCGTGAGCCTCCGCGAACTTGACGAGAGCCTTGGACAGCGCCACGGGATCCTCATAGGCGAACACCCAACCATTGGGCCCCTGAAGCAAACCCTCCAGCGCGACGAAATCGGTTTGCTTGAGCGCCCGGCGCACCAGCGTGTTCTTGATCACCTGGTACTCGCCCGCAGCCTCGCGGATCTCGCGGCGCAACCTCGTCATCTGGGCCACCGTCAGCCCCCGGTACTCGGTTGCGATCGCCATCTTCGCGGCCTTGAACTTCCGATGCACCGCCGCCACCGTTGCCGCCTTTGCGCGATGGCTGGCTCGCTCCGTTTGCGCTTCCGTCATGCTCGTCTCCCTGCCCCCGCTCAAGAAACCTCTGGCGCCCTCACGCCGCCATCGTGCGGACCTGCGAAAGGTCGATCTTGACGCCCGGACCCATCGTGGTTGCCACCGTCACCCCGCGCACGTAGTTTCCCTTGGCCGACGCCGGCTTCGCCCTCAGGATCGAAGCCAGAACTGCCTTTGCGTTGTCGATCAACTGCTCGGCGGAAAACGACGCTTTGCCGATCGGCACGTGGACGTTGCCCGCCTTGTCGACGCGGAATTCCAGCTTGCCCGCCTTGATTTCCCGGACCGCCTTGCCGATCTCCATCGTGACCGTGCCGGTCCTGGGATTCGGCATCAGCCCTCGCGGGCCCAAGATCTTCCCGATCCGGCCCACCGCTCCCATCATGTCCGGCGTGGCGACCGCCTTGTCGAAGTCGAGCCACCCCTCGCTGATCTTCTTGATGAGATCGTCGCTGCCAACGAAATCGGCGCCCGCCTCCCGGGCTTCTTTTTCCTTCTCCCCTTTGGCGAAGGCCAGAACCCGCACCGGTTTTCCCATCCCGTGGGGCAGGTTGACGGTGCCTCGAATGTTTTGGTCCGCCTGCCGGGGATCCACGCCGAGGCGCACCGCCATCTCCACCGTTTCGTCGAATTTGGCCCGTGCGATCTCCTTGACCAGCTTCAATGCTTCTTCCAGCGCATAGCGCCGGGTGCGATCGACCTTCGCCAGGGCCGCCCGATAACCTTTTCCGCTCCCGCTCATGGCGTTTCCCTAGTTCCCCCTACCCCTCGATTTCCAGGCCCAGGCTCCGCGCGGTCCCCTCGACCGATCGCTCGGCCGCGGCAAGGTCCTTTGCGGTCAGGTCCTTCATCTTGAGTTCCGCGATCTGCCGGATTTGAGCTCGCGTGACCCTGCCGACCGTTTTCTTTCCCGGCTCGGCGGAGCCCTTCTCGACACCGGCGGCCTTCTTCAAGAGCACCGAGGCGGGCGGCGTCTTAGTGACGAACGTGAAAGAGCGATCGGCGTAGACCGTGACGATTACCGGAATGATCATGCCCTGCTGCGACTGCGTCGCTGCGTTGAAGGCCTTGCAAAACTCCATGATGTTGACGCCGCGCTGGCCCAGCGCCGGCCCCACGGGAGGGCTGGGGTTGGCTTGGCCCGCCGGAATCTGCAGCTTGATTTCCCCGATTACCTTCTTGGCCATTTCCGTCCCCTGACTCTAATTGCGCTCCACCTGCACGAATTCCAGCTCCACCGGCGTCGCCCGGCCGAAAATGCTGATCAACACCCGCAGCTTTCCCTTATCGGGCCGCACTTCCTCGACCACCCCGTTGAAGTCCGCGAACGGCCCGTCGATCACCTTCACGTTCTCTCCGACCGAAAAGAGCACTCTCGGCTTCGGCTTGATCGCTCCTTCCTCCATCTGCTGGGTGATCGCCCGGACCTCCTCGTCGCTCACCGGCGGCGGATTCGTGCTCCCGCCGACGAAGCCAGTCACCTTGGGCGTCTCCTTGACCACGTGCCAGGTCTCGTCGTTCAGCTCCATCTGTACGAGGATGTACCCCGGGAAAAATTTCCGGGAAGAAGTTTTTTTCTTTCCCTTGACCAGCTCCACCACCTTTTCCACCGGGACCAGGATCTCGCCGAAATAATCCTGCTTGCCCAAAGCCTTGATCCGTTCTTCGAGAGCCGCCTTCGCTTTCTGCTCGTAGCCGGAGAAGGTGTGGACGATGTACCATTGCTTCGCCATAGGGAAGTCCCCCGCGAGGTTCAATCGATCAGGGACTGGATTGCCTTGGTCAGGCCGAAGTCGATGATCGCCAGATAGATCGACACCAGCACCACGACAATGATGACCACGGCGGTCGCCGCATAGGTTTCCTTGCGCGAAGGCCAGTGAACCTTCTTGAGCTCCTGCCAGGACTCTTCGAAAAACTCGAGCGTACGCCGAACGCCATCCTGGACCCTTTGAATCCAATCCCCCATGAGGCTCCAATGAACAAATGGCGGGTCAGGCAGGATTCGAACCTGCAACAACCGGATTTGGAGTCCGGTGCTCTAGCCAATTGGAGCTACTGACCCCGACGCCTTTCCTAAACCTTGACCTCGCGGTGCAGGGTATGGGCCCGGCAAAAAGGACAGAATTTCTTTAAAGCCAGCTTTTCCGTGGTTCGTTTTCTGTTCTTGGTCGTCGTATAATTCTTCCGCTTGCACTGATCGCAGGCGAAGCCAATCAGCTCGCGCATGGTCGCAACCCCCTTCCCGAGCTATTCGAGAATCTTGGTGACGACGCCCGCACCGACCGTCCGCCCACCCTCGCGGATCGCGAACTTCAGACCCTCTTCCATCGCCACGGGAGTGATGAGCTGGATCTCCACATTGACGTTGTCCCCCGGCATGACCATCTCGGTGCCTTCCGGCAGCTTGACGACGCCGGTCACATCGGTGGTCCGGAAATAGAACTGCGGCCGGTAGCCGTTGAAGAACGGCGTGTGCCGCCCTCCCTCCTCCTTGGTCAGCACGTAGGCCTCGGCGTTGAACCTTGTATGCGGCGTAACGCTGCCGGGCTTGGCCAGCACCTGACCTCGCTCGACATCTTCACGCTTCGTGCCGCGCAGGAGCACTCCGATGTTGTCGCCGGCCTGGCCCTCGTCGAGCAGCTTGCGGAACATCTCGATGCCGGTGGCGACCGTCTTCTGGGTTTCACGGAAGCCGACGATCTCGATTTCGTCGCCGACCCGGATGATGCCGCGCTCGACCCGGCCCGTGACTACCGTGCCGCGACCGCTGATCGTGAAGACGTCCTCGACGGGCATCAGGAACGGCTTGTCGATGTCGCGCACCGGTTCCTTGATGTACGTGTCCACCGCCTCCATAAGCTTGAGGATCGCTCCTTCTCCCATCTCGGAGGTATCACCCTCCAGGGCCTTCAGCGCGCTCCCGACCACGACCGGAACCTCGTCGCCCGGAAATTTGTACTTCGAGAGCAGCTCGCGGACCTCCAGCTCGACGAGGTCCAGGAGCTCCTTGTCGTCGACCATGTCCGCTTTGTTGAGGAAGACGACGATCGCGGGGACGCCGACCTGCCGGGCCAGGAGGATGTGCTCGCGGGTCTGCGGCATCGGGCCGTCCGCCGCAGAGACGACCAGAATGGCGCCGTCCATTTGCGCCGCGCCGGTGATCATGTTCTTGACATAGTCCGCGTGCCCGGGGCAGTCGACGTGCGCGTAGTGGCGGCGGTCGGTCTCGTATTCCACGTGCGCGATATTGATCGTGACGCCGCGTTCCCGCTCTTCGGGCGCCTTGTCGATCTGGTCGTACGGCAGGAACTTGGCCTTGCCCTGCTTCTCCAGCACCTTGGTGATGGCCGCCGTCAAAGTGGTCTTGCCGTGGTCGACGTGACCGATCGTGCCGATGTTCAGGTGCGGCTTCTTGCGCTCAAATTTCTGCTTGCTCATCGTCGCTTCCTCCTAATTTGTTCGACAGCCCGTGCTTCGGCTTCCGGCGCCCGGATTCGTCGCAAAATGTCGATTACGCAAAGCCCAGGAGCGGGATTGAACCGCCGACCTCGTCCTTACCAAGGACGTGCTCTACCGACTGAGCTACCTGGGCACAGTCCCGATGGCTTGCAGCGGATAGCCGGCCCCGGCCGCCGGCGGCCGCCAACCGTTCGCTGCCCGCCATCGTCCAAACACGTTTGGAGCGGGAAACGGGACTCGAACCCGCGACCCCGAGCTTGGAAGGCTCGCGCTCTACCAACTGAGCTATTCCCGCAAATGGTGGAGAGGGAAGGATTCGAACCTTCGAAGGCATAGCCGGCAGATTTACAGTCTGCTCCCTTTGGCCACTCGGGAACCTCTCCCTTGCCCTGTTTACGACCCCTTCACGGATACCCGGCCGCCTTGCCTCTTGATCCCCGACCGCGGGTCTCGCTTGGAGCTGGCGATAGGACTTGAACCTACAACCTGCTGATTACAAATCAGCTGCTCTGCCGTTGAGCTACGCCAGCCCAACCTGCCAAGGACCCAGCCGCCCGACGAAAAGAGACTCGTTCGTCCACCCCCGGGGTCGTGATGGGAATGACCTTAAGATTTGATCAACAGCTCGTAAGTTTTTAGTGAATCCTATGCCTACACGGCAAAAGACGGCAGGGGGACACTCCCCTGTAGTAAACGATTATTTAAAGCACCTCGGAACGGTTATGTCAACAGGCGAGCCTCGTCAAACCGTGCTCCACCTCTCCCACCGAAGCACCTATTATCCCGTACCCCCGGCCTTGTCAACCTCCGCCTGGCGCAGCAGCTCGTACAGAAAGACCCCGCCCGCGACGCTGACGTTGAGCGACTGCAGTTTGCCTCGCATAGGGAGCGAAACCCGAAAATCGCATTCCCGGCTGACGAGCGGCCTGATGCCTTTGCCCTCGCTCCCAAGCACGATCCCGAGCCTTTCCGGGTAACTCCGCCCGTAGGCGCTGTCTGGAGCAGCCGGGTCGAGCCCCACGATCCACAAACCCGCCTCCTTCAATTCGGCCAGGGCACGGCGCAGGTTCGTGACCCGGCAGATCCTGAGGTAGCTGACCGCGCCTGCCGACGCCTTCACAACGGCGGGTGTTACCCCGACCGAGCGGTCCCTGGGGATCACGACGTCCCGGATGCCCACGGCCTCAGCGGTGCGCAGGAGGGCGCCGAAATTCCGTGGGTCCGTGATTCCGTCGAGGACCAGCACCCAACACCGGCCGGTGGAAGCCGCGAGCTCCCGGATAAGCTCTGGAAATTCCGCGTAAACATAAGCAGCCACCCGGGCCAACACCCCTTGGTGGCTCCGTCCGCCGGCCAAGCCGTCGAGCGCGCCCTGCGGCAGGGTCCTCACGGTCACCCCGGAATCTCGCGCTTGTGCCACGATCGCGCGCAATGCCGGCCGGCGTACACCCTCGCCGACGATGATCTCCACGATATCCCCCGGCGCCGCCCTGAGCTTTTCCATAACGGGGTTCACCCCCGAGATCAGAGTTTCCCGCCCGACCGTCACGCTGGCGCTCCTCTCCGATTTCGCCGGATTGAATTTACAAAAGCCGGGACAACCGATACCATGGGGAGTCGTGAAAAGGACTACGCTCGCGCGTTATCTGATCTCCGAGATCCTGCCAGTTTTCCTTTTCGGCCTGCTGGCATTCACGTCGATCCTGCTGGTCGCCAGAGTTTTGAAGCTCATCGAGCTGGTCGTGAACCGCGGCGTTTCGCTCACGCAGATCGGCACGCTCTTCGCCTATATCTTTCCCACATTCCTCGAGCTCACGGTGCCCATGGCCTTTCTGCTGTCGGTCCTGGTCGGGCTCGGCCGGCTGGCGGCCGACCATGAGATCCTCGCCCTTAAGGCCTCGGGCGTAAGCCCGGCACAGATCTTCTGGCCGGTGGCCTGGCTCGGGCTGCTCATCGCCGTTATCACCCTGCTGCTCACCACGCTGGCACGCCCGACCGCAAACGCCGCCCTCAAGAAGGAACTCTATAATATCGCCAAGAGCCGGGTGGGAACCGCCCTCAAGGAAAAAGTCTTCAACGACGACTTTCCCCATATCCTCATCTACGTCGAAGAAGTGATCCCTCCGGGAAACACCGCGCAGGGAATTCTCATCGTCGATAAGCGCGACAAATTGAAGGATTCCGTCATTCTCGGAAAGGTCGCGCTGATCACGACCGACGAGTCCAGCAACACCTTCGGGCTGAAGCTGTTCGACGGCTCGATCTACGAGCGCGACAAGAAGCGCGCGGGTTTCAGCCAGACCCGCTTCAACATTTACGATTTCAAGCTTGACCTGGACGAGCTCGTGGGGCCGGTGCAGAAGAAGGATGCGGGACCCAAGGAGATGTCGCTCGGAGAGCTGCTCGGCGCCATTCGGGAGAAGCGAGAAGCCGGCTCGCAAGCGATCGCCGAGCGCATGGAGCTGCACCAGCGGTTCTCGTTCGCCTTCGTGCCCCTCATTTTCGCCTTGCTCGGGGTCTCGCTGACATTGCTGCCGCGGAGCTGGCGTACCAGCCGCTCTTGGGGTTTTACGCTTTCCCTGTTCTGGCTTCTGCTCTATTACGGGCTGCTTTCCCTGGGCAAGGCCTTCGGCGAAAAAGGCCTGGTCCACCCGGCCGTCTCGCTGTGGTTTCCGAATTTCGTCGTGAGCCTGATCGCGCTTCATTTGTTCTACAAGGCCCTGCGGGAATCGCCGCTGTTTCTGCCGGCCCGGGTGGAGGACGGATGGTCGGCGGTCGTCTACAGGCTCGCCCGGATGGCGGGGAGGAGCTGAGCATGGCCGCCAACCACCGCATCCGTTTTCTGCCCCTGGGAAGCGTTCTGGACCGCTACATCGCCCGCGGCTTCATCGCAATCTTCTTCGCCAGCCTCGCCGTGGTGACCTCGCTGTTCGTGGTCGTTGAGTTTTTCGACCGGACCGGGACGTTTATCGACGCCGGCGTTTCGCTGATGACCGCCATCCGCTACCTGCTCTACAAGGTACCGCTGTCGATCTCTCGGGTCATCGGCTTCGCGACGCTCTTTTCCACCTTGTTCTGCCTCGGCACGTTGGCGCGCAGCCACGAAATCACCGCGATGCGCGCCGGCGGGCTCACGGTCCAGAGGATCGCGCTGCCGCTCCTGCTGCTCTCCCTGGTGATCTGCGGCGTTACGTTTCTCTGGAACGAGGCGCTGGTTCCCGTCTTCACCCACCGGGCGCAGACGATTTACAAGACCCATATCAAGAACAAGCTGCCCCAGAGCCTCTTCGGGACGCGCGACATCTGGATCCGGAGCGAAAACAGCTTCATCAACGTCGACCGGTTCGACACCCGCCGCGTCTCGCTCGAAGGGATCACCGTCTTCACGCTCAACCGCGACTTCAGCCTCAAGAACCTCATCGAGATACCGGCGGCCGAATGGGACGGGCGGCAGTGGAAGACGCGCGAGGGCGTCCGCTGGAGCTTTCTGCCGGACGGGAAGATGTCGAGCGAAAAGATTCTTGCCGCCCCGCAGATTTCCGAAACGCCGGACGACCTGAAGCTGCTCGCTCGCGACGCGGAGGAGTTCACGTTCTTCGATCTGCAAAAGCACATCGCCGAAATGAAGAGCAAGGGAATCGACGCCACGGTCTATGAGGTGGACCTCCAGGTCAAGCTCGCGATCCCCTTCATCTCCCCGCTGATGGTCCTGCTGGCGACGCCGTTCGCGCTCAAGCGCCGCATCGGCGCCGGGATGGCGTTGAGCTTCGGCACCGCCATGGTGATCGCCTTCGGCTACTGGGTGCTTTCCGCTTTTTGCTTCTCGCTCGGGCATAGCGGGACCCTGGCGCCGTGGGCGGCGGCCTGGATTCCCAACTTGATCTTCGCCATGATCGGACTGTTCTTCTTTACCGCCGAGGAATGAAAAGAACCTAGGGCACCAATGCGGCCCCTCCGAGCCCTTCCGCTTCCGGCCACCCGCACATCAGGTTCATGTTCTGGATCGCCTGGCCGGCGGCTCCCTTGACGAGGTTGTCGATAGCGGTGATCACCACGAGTGTTTCGGTCCGCGGGTCGTAGCGGAGCCCGACCGCGCAGTCATTGGTCCCGCGAACTTCCTTGGTTTCCGGAAAGCGGGCCTCGTGGACTCGCACGAAAGGCTCGTCGCGGTAATGGTCGCGGTAGAGGTCGAGCAGCTGCTCGGCGGTGGGTTTTTTCTTCAAGCGGACGTAGATCGTCGACAGGATTCCCCGGTTGATCGGTAGCAGGTGCGGCGCAAAGAGCACCGAAACCGGGCGGCCGGCGATTTCCCCCAGTTCCTGCTCCATCTCGGGCGTGTGACGGTGAGCGGCGACGTTATAGGCCTTGAAATTGTCGTGCACCTCGCCGAACGACAGCTCCACGGCGGCGCTCCGTCCGGCGCCGGTAACGCCCGATTTCGCGTCGACCACGACGCCGCCCTCGACCATTTTTTCCGCAAAAAGCGGAGCCAGGCCGAGCACCGCGCCGGTCGGATAACACCCGGGATTGGCGACCAACGTCGCCCCTGCGATTCTCTTTCGGTGGATCTCGGGCAACCCGTAGACCGCCTTCTTCAGCAGTCCGGGAGCCTTATGCTCGCCGTACCACTTCCGGTAGCACTCCGGGTCGTGAAGGCGAAAGTCGGCGCTGAGATCGATGACGCGCAGCCGGCGGCGAACCAGCTCGGCGACCACGACCATCGACGCCGCGTGCGGCAACGCGGCGAACGCGAGATCGGCGCGCTCCGCCACCTTTTCCGGCGCGATCTCCTCGAGCGTCAGGTCGCATTTTCCCGCGAGCGACGGATAGATGTCGCTCAGCTTCCTGCCGGCGTATTGCTGAGAGGTGAGCAGGGTGATCCGAACGCGCGGGTGGCCCAGAAGCAGGCGGACCAGCTCGACGCCGGCATAGCCGGTGGCTCCGAGAACCGCGACACGTGCGCTTTTCGAGTCGGCGGCGGGCTTGGGCAATGATCTAGCGCTTGGAGTACTGTGGCCGTTTACGCGCTTTATGGTGTCCGTATTTCTTTCTCTCGACGGCACGCGGGTCCCGCGTGACGAACCCGGCCTTCTTCAGGGGGCCGCGCAGTTCCGGATTGAACTGCATGAGGGCACGCGTAATACCGTGGCGGATCGCTCCCGCCTGCCCGGAGATCCCGCCGCCTTTGACGTTCACCGAGATATCGAAGCTCCCGGCGGTCTGGGTCACCTCGAAAGGCTGGAGCACGACCATACGCGCCGTCTCGCGACCGAAATACCGCTCCAACGGTTGATCGTTCACCTCGATCGTCCCCTTGCCGGGTCGAAGAAAAACGCGAGCCACGGAGGTTTTTCGCCTGCCGGTCGCCATGATTACCTTTTCGGCCATCTTGTTTCCGCTCCTATAACTCGAGTGGCAGAGGCTGAGGTCTCTGGGCGTCGTGAGGATGCTCCGGCCCGGCGTAGACCTTGAGCTTGGTCGCAAGCTTTCGTCCCAGCCGGTTCTTCGGCAACATGCCCTTTATGGCGAGTCGCACCAGCTCTTCGGGCTTCTCTTCGAGCATTTTCGCCGCGGTTCGGGCGCGAATCCCGCCGGGGTACTCGGTATGGCGGTAATAGATCTTGTCCGACATCTTCCTGCCGGTGAGCTTCACCTCGCGCGCGTTTACGACGATTACGAAATCGCCGACGTCCGCGTTCGGAGCAAAAACCGGTTTGTTCTTGCCGCGCAGCACCTTGGCGATCTCGCTGGCCATGCGGCCCAGGATCTTGCCGCGCGCGTCGACGACGTACCACTGCCGCTGCGCCGCCGCTGCTTCCGTCTTCATTGCCCTGTCTTCTCCCGCGACGATGTTTCCTGTTGCTTGCTGCAAAAAAAATGGTGGGGCCGACGAGACTCGAACTCGCGACCTCCGGCGTGACAGGCCGGCGTTCTAACCGACTGAACTACGACCCCGTCCCTTTCAACCCGCGATGGTGGGCGGTACAGGACTTGAACCTGTGACCCCCGGCTTGTAAGGCCGATGCTCTCCCGCTGAGCTAACCGCCCTATCGGCCGATCCCAATGAGCTCCACGCGCTGGAATCCATCCGCCAGCTTTCGCAACCGCAGCCCTCCCGGGCGGCCGGCGAAAAATGATCAGCTGAGGGATTCCTTCAGCGTTTTGCCGGCCTTGAACTTGGCGGCTCGAGAAGGAGCAATCTCGATAGATTCTCCGGTCTTCGGATTCCTTCCGGTCCGCCCCTTGCGCTGTGAGACCGAAAACGTCCCGAAACCGGAGATGTTTACTTTTTCGCCCTTTTTGAGCGCGGCTACGACATCGTCAAACAAGCCGTTGACGATATCCTCCGCCTGTTGCCGGGGAATCGCGGTTCGTCGGGCGATCGAATCGATCAGGTCCGCCTTTGTCATGTCCCAGCGCTCTCCTCCGGCGCCAAGAAACGGAGCTACGGGTTTATAGCAGCCGCACCCCGGGCTGTCAAACAAACGAAGGCTTTACTGCGGCAGGATCTCGGGCCCCGGGGTATCCTCCACCTTCTCCTCCTGGCCGAACGGAGGCGATTCTTCTTTCGATTCAACCGACAGCGCCGGCCGCTTGAAGAGACTGTCCGGATCTTCCATGAACAGGGCCTTCTTGAGCACGTCGTCCATGTGCGCGACGAGCTCGAGCTCCACGGTCTTGAGAACCGTAGCCGGGATCTCCTCGATGTCCTTCTCGTTCTCCGCGGGAATCAAGACTTTTTTGATCCCCGCCCGGTGCGCCGCCAGGATCTTTTCCTTGAGGCCACCGATCGGCAGCACCGCTCCCCGCAGCGTGATCTCCCCGGTCATCGCCAGGTCGTTGCGCACCGGGATCTTCATCAAAGCGGAGACCAGCGAGGTTGCCATCGTGATCCCGGCAGAGGGTCCGTCCTTCGGGATCGCACCCTCCGGAACATGGATGTGCACGTCGATCTTCTGGTAAAAGTCACGCTCCAATCCCAGATCCGTCGCCCGAGACCGGACGTAGCTCATCGCCGCCTGAGCCGACTCCTGCATCACGTCGCCCAGCTTGCCGGTGATGATGAGCTGGCCCTTGCCCGGCATGATCGTCACCTCGGTCGCGAGCAGCTCGCCGCCCAGCTCCGTCCAGGCCAGGCCGGTGGTCACGCCGATCTTCTGCTCCGCCTCGGCCTTCCCGTACCGGTACTTGATCGGGCCCAGGAATTTGTGGAGGCTCTTGCTCCCGACCTGGACGTGCGCGTTGCGGTCCTTCTTGACGACCTCGACCGCCACTTTGCGGCAGATGGCCGCGATTTCGCGCTCGAGATTTCTCACCCCCGCCTCCTTGGTATAGTGGCGGATCAGGCTCAGCAGCGCGTTGTCGGTGAAGCTCACGTTCTCAGGCTTGAGACCGTTGGCCTCCTGCTGCTTGGCGAGCAGGTAGCGTTTCGCGATGCTCAGCTTCTCGAGCTCCGTGTACCCCGCGATCCGGATGATCTCCATCCGGTCCTGCAGCGGCCGGGGGATACGGTCGAGCGTGTTCGCGGTCGTGATGAACATGACCTTGGACAGATCGTAGTCGAGGTCGAGGTAGTGGTCGTTGAACGTCGTGTTCTGCTCCGGGTCCAGCACCTCCAGCAGCGCCGACGACGGGTCGCCCCGGAAATCCGTCGACATCTTGTCGATCTCGTCCATGAGAAAGACCGGGTTGCTGGATCCGGCTTTCTTCATGGATTGGATGATCTTCCCCGGAAGCGCTCCGATATAGGTCCGCCGGTGACCGCGGATTTCCGCCTCGTCGCGCACGCCGCCGAGCGAGACGCGCACGAACTTGCGCCCCGTGGCGCGGGCGATCGACCGCCCCAGCGATGTCTTGCCGACCCCCGGCGGGCCGACCAGGCAGAGAATCGGGCCCTTGATCTTCCCGACCAGGCTCTGAACGGCCAGGTACTCGAGGATCCGCTCCTTCACCTTCTCCAGCCCGTAATGGTCTTCTTCCAGAACCCGCTCGGCCTCGTTGATGTCCAGCTTGTCGTCGGTGAACTCGTTCCACGGCAGGCTGAGAATCCAGTCGATGTAGTTCCGGACGACCGTCGCCTCCGCCGACATCGGCGACATCATCTTGAGCTTCTTGAGCTCCTTTTCCACCTTCTCGCGCGCTTCCGCCGAAAGCTTCTTCTCCTTCAGTTTCTCCTCGATCTCCTGGATTTCGTTCTTGAACTCGTCCTTCTCTCCGAGCTCTTTCTGGATCGCCCGCATCTGCTCGTTCAGGTAGTACTCTTTCTGCGAGCGCTCCATCTGCTTCTTCACGCGCGAGCGGATGCGCCGCTCGACCTCGAGGATCTCGATCTCGGCGCGCATATGTCCGAGAACCTTTTCCAGGCGCTCCGCGGTGTTAAAGGTCTCCAGCAGATTCTGCCGGTCCTCGAGCTTGATCCCGAGGTGAGCGACGATGGTGTCCGCCAGGCGTCCTGGATCGTCGATCGCCGACACCGACATCACCATCTCGGGCGGGATCTTCTTCTTCAGCTTGACGTAGTTCTCGAAGGTCGAGTGCACCTCGCGGATCAGCGCCTCGACTTCGCTGTTGCGCTCCACGATCTCCTCCGCCGGCTCCACTTCCACCAGGAAGAAATCGGGATGGCTGAGGAACCGCACGATCTGCGCGCGGCGCTTACCCTCGATCAGCACTTTCACCGTGCCGTCGGGAAGCTTCAGCATTTGCACGACGGTCCCCAGCGTACCGACCCGGTAGATGTCCTCCTCGGTCGGCTCGTTGGTCTTGGCGTCCTTCTGGGAAGACAGAAAGATCAAGGACTGCTTCTGGGTGGCCTCTTCGAGCGCCTTGATCGAGCGCTGCCGTCCCACGAACAGCGGCACGACCATGTGCGGAAACACGATAATGTCCCTCAGCGGGAGCAACGGAGCCCGCATCACGCCGCCCGATTCGCGCTCCTTGTCGTCTTTCTTGTCGTTGCGGAACAACATGGCTCTGTCTCCCTAAGCGCTCTCGGCCGCTTTGGTGTAGACCACGATCGGAGGCTCCTGTTTGTTGACAACGTCCTCGGAAATGACCACCTCTTTGATGTTCGGCTGCGAGGGCATCTCGTACATGATGTCGAGCATGATGTTCTCCATGATCGCACGGAGCCCCCGCGCGCCAGACTTTCGTTTCATCGCGTCGCGGGCGATCGCGCGGAGCGCCTCCTCGGTGAACTTAAGGTGAACGCTTTCCATCTCGAACAGCTTGCCGTACTGCTTCGTGAGCGCGTTCTTCGGCTCTTTCAGGATACGCACCAGCGCGGCCTCATTCAACTCGTCCAGGGTAGCGATCACCGGCAACCGGCCGATGAATTCGGGAATCAACCCGAACTTAAGAAGATCCTCCGGCTGCACCTCGTGGAGCAGCTCCGAGGAGCTCTTGCTCGCCGGATCCTCCAGCGAGCCGCCGAACCCCATGCGCTTCTTTCCCAGACGCTTGCGAATGATGTCCTCCAGGCCCACGAAGGCGCCGCCGCAAATGAACAGGATGTTGGTGGTGTCCACCTGGAGAAATTCCTGCTGCGGGTGCTTGCGCCCGCCCTTCGGCGGCACGCTCGCCATCGTGCCCTCGATGATCTTCAACAACGCCTGCTGCACGCCTTCGCCCGAAACGTCGCGGGTGATCGACGGGTTGTCGGATTTGCGCGAGATCTTATCGATCTCGTCGATGTAGACGATCCCGCGCTGGGCCTTCTCCACGTCGTAATCCGCCGCCTGGAGCAGATTGAGAATGATGTTTTCGACGTCCTCCCCGACGTAGCCCGCTTCCGTGAGGCTCGTGGCGTCGGCGATGGTGAACGGTACCTGGAGGAAGCGCGCCAGCGTCTGGGCGAGCAGCGTCTTCCCCGAGCCAGTCGGGCCCAGGAGCAGGATGTTGCTTTTCTGCAGCTCGACATCGCCCGTCATCATCTGGCTGTCGATGCGCTTATAATGGTTGTGAACCGCCACGGCGAGGATCTTCTTCGCCCGCTCCTGCCCGATGACGTACTGGTCCAGGACACGCTTGATCTCCGCCGGCTTCGGTACGTTCGACGAAGCCGTCAGGGTTTCATCGTGATCGCATTCCTCCGCGATGATGTCATTGCAAAGATCGATGCACTCGTCGCAGATGTAGACGGTCGGGCCGGCGATCAGTTTCCGCACCTCGTCCTGGCTCTTTCCACAGAAAGAGCAGACGAGGTTTCCCGACCGATCATCACCGTGCTTTGCCATAGATCCCCCGCATGGTTCGGTTACTTTTTCTGGACTCCGTCGGGCCGAGTCGCGATCACCTCGTCGATGATCCCGTACTCCTGAGCCTGCCTCCCCGACATGAAGAGGTCCCGGTCCGTGTCCTTCTCGATCCGCTTCAGGCTCTGTCCCGTGTGCTTCATCAGGATGTTGTTGAGCTCCTCGCGCATTCGCAGGATCTCGCGCGCCTGGATGTCGACGTCCGCCGCCTGGCCCTGGAATCCTCCGATGGGCTGGTGGATCATGATTCGCGAATGCGGCAAGGCGTAGCGTTTGCCCTTTGCGCCAGCGGCCAGGAGAACCGCCCCCATGCTGGCCGCCTGCCCCAGGCAGACGGTCGAGACCTGCGGGCGGATGTACTGCATGGTGTCGTAAATCGCCAGGCCTGCCGTGACCGAGCCCCCGGGGCTGTTGATGTAGAAGTAAATGTCGCGCTCGGGGTCTTCGGATTCGAGAAACAGAAGCTGCGCGGTGATGAGGTTGGCCACGTCGTCCGTGATCACCGATCCGAGGAACACGATCCGGTCTTTGAGCAGCCGGGAGTAGATGTCATAGGCCCGCTCCCCGCGCCCGGTTTGCTCGACGACAATCGGTATGAAGCTCATGCTTTGCCAAACTCCTCAACTGTAAACGCATTTTAGCGTTTTTTACCGCCCTCATCAACCTTAAGAAGGCGCCGGATCGACCTCGCGAATCGTTGCTTTCTCCAGCAGCAGGTCCAGGGTCCGCTCGAAGACCATCTGGGCTCGCAACTCGTCCCGAGTCTCGGGCCTGGAGTAGACCTCGCGCAACGCTTTGCCCCGATCTCCCGCCGCGGCGGCGATCGCCTCGACCCGCTGCTGGAGATCACGCTCGGACACCTCGACGTTTTCCAGCCGGGCGATCTTCTCGATCAGGAGCGTCGCTTGGACCTGGCGTTTGGCCCGTTCCTCGATGCTCCGGCGCCATTCTTCCGGCGCGACGGTCGAATCGGCCGGCGGCCCGGAGCCACCGCTCGCCGCTCGTTCGCGTTCCATCAGATAGCGCACCTGCCGTTCCACCATCGCTGGCGGCGGGACGAACGCCTGTTCCTCGAGCAGGCGACTGAGCAGCTGCTCCTTGAGTGCTTCCCGTTGAATGCGCTCCAGCTCGGCCTCCAGGCGCGCCCGGACGTTTTTCTTCAGCTCCTCGAGCGAGGAGAACTCGCCATGGTCCTTGGCGAACTCGTCATCCAGCGGCGGCAGCACTTTGCGCTTGATATCGCGGACGGTAACCACAAAATCGACCGTCTGGCCCGCGATTTCCTTGTTGGGATAATCGGCCGGGTACGGGACTCTAACCTCGAACGGCTCGTCGATCGTGCGCCCCTCGAGGGCTTCCTCGAATTCCGGAAGCGACCGCCCGCCGCCTATCTCCAAAAGGTAGTTTTCCGCCTTGGCCGCGGGAACCGGCCTGCCGCTGATCGTTCCGGCAAAATCCACCGTTACGAAGTCGCCGCGGCGGGCGATCCGGCGGTCTTCGACCGGTTCGAGTCTCGCCTGGCTCTCCTGCAGCCGGCGCAACGCCCGCTCCACCTCGTCTTCGGGGAGCGACAACCGCGGCTTTCGGACCTCAAGCCCGAGATAGTTCCTCACTTCGATCTCAGGCTTGACCTCGAACACCGCCGAGAACGAAAAGGCGCGACCCTGTGCCACTGGATCGGCTTGAATCTCTGGCCGCGACACGATCTGCAGACCCCGCTCCTGGAGCGCCGCGCTCAGCGCATGCTCCACGAGCCGGGATCGGACCTCGCTCTTGATCTCCTCGCCGTAGAGCGTTTCCAGCATGGTCCGGGGGGCCTTCCCGGCCCGGAATCCCTTGATGCGAACGCGACGCGCCAGATTGCGGTAAGCACGCGTCAGCTCCTCGTCTACGGTTTCGGCGGGCAGCTCGATTTCGATTTTGCGCCGCACCGGGTTGAGCTCATCGACTTCGACTTTCATGGATCCTGGCGATCTCGGCGGGCGGGCGTCGTGTTCTCTCGGCGCCCGCACTTTCTCTCGTCCGGCGCGCCGCAAACGCAGCCGATAAAACCTGGTGCGAGAGGGGGGACTCGAACCCCCACGGTTGCCCGCTAGATCCTAAGTCTAGTGCGTCTGCCAGTTCCGCCACTCTCGCACACGTTTGCAGCGCGCCAAATACAAGCCGTGGGATCGAAAACCTTCGGGCTTGAAGTGCAGAGTAGGAAACGGCCTCCCGTAAGTCAAGCACGATAGCGTCCGAGCGCCGGCAAAGGAACCGAACGGCGAGCGCGGAATCAACCGCCCGCGCCGCGGCAGATGCTGCAAGGGCAGATCGATCGGAGATAGTCGTAGGAATAGATGCCGGTCGAATGGCCGTCGCTCCAGACAAACTCGACGGCGTAGTTTCCGACCGCCCGAATCGTTTCCAGCCTTGCTCCTTCCACCGGCCGGAATCGGATGGCGGGGCCGTGCCCCTGGCAGAGCGCGCAAGGACAGTAACCGCGCAGATAGTCCTGCGGGTAATCGGCGCTGTGCCCGTCGTCCCAGATGATGCGGACAGCTCCCGCAGCCTTCTGGTGATGGATTTCGACCGGAAAACGGCTCTCCAAAGGCGGCCTTCGTTTCCGATTAAACCACGTCGCCGGCGGCGGTCAAGCAGCTGATCTTCGTCCGGTTGACGAGGTAGGTGCGCGGCTTGCGGCAGATCGGCTTGAACATGACGGCGTCGGTGACCGGGACGAAGCGGCCCCTGGAAAGGAACAGCTCCTGGAACGGAGCTCCGGGAGCCAGGTGAACGTTGCCGCGTAACCAGTACGGGCCCGCGTTCACCACCACGCGGTTCGCTTCTTTTTTCACATACAGGTGCTCGCTTCCCGGCCGAAGACCCGTCGCCTGGGGGCTCAAGTCGGCGATGCAGAACACCTCCTGCATGTAGATCAGGTAATCGGCGACCCCAGCCAGCAGTGGAGTGCAGTCGAGGCTCTCAATCGTTGCCTCGGTCAGGGAGAAAACCTCGTCGCCGGCGCGCAGGATGAGTTCGTTGCTCAATCGATCCCGACTCGTCACCAGCAGTCCCCGCACCACCGCCCCCTGAAGGTAAACTTCCAGGGACATGGAGTAAGTGAAGGCGGGGCTCGTCGCCATCGGCCAGTCCGTTCAGAGAAGACTCGCTTGTCGAACGGCACCATTATGGCACCACCGTAAGCGGCGAGGCAACCGAAATTCGGGCCACGAGGCTCGCGAGGACCGGCTCGATGCGCTACCCGGCGCCGACGGGACGGTCGAGCGACTCGACCCGAACCAGGGCGATTCCTGCCTCGACCATCCGCAGCGCGCCTGCCGCCGCACGCGAGAGATCGACGATCCGACCTTCGACGTAGGGGCCGCGATCGTTGATCTCCACCTCCACGGTCGCGCCGTTCCGAAGGTTGGTAACGCGTGCCCGGCTTCCCAGAGGAAGCGTCCTGTGCGCGGCGGTGAGCTTGGTCTGATCGAAAATTTCCCCGCTGGCGGTCGTTCGGCCATGAAAGCCGGGGCCGTACCACGACGCGCGACCGCGCTCGACCACCTTCCACCTTTTCTGGACCGGCTTCCCGGCGGGCGGTGCCGCGGGCCCCCGAGTTGCCTGTGATCCAATAGCGTTCTGCGCTCCCGTCGGATGCTCGTAGCGGGTTTCCGGCCGATCCGGCCTTGCAGCGGCGCCGGGCGGCTCCCCGGCGGATCGAGGCGCAAGGGAAGCGCTACCGAGGCTGACGAACCAGGCGGCGGCAAAAGCGAGTCTGCGGGCCGACCGGCCTTTTTGGGTAGCCCTGCGCTTGGATTCCCCTCCGAGAGGCATGGCTTCGTTCCTCCCCGTCGCCGAGGGGCAAAAGCCATACCGATGCGTCCATATAAGGGCTAACCTGCCGAGCCGGCGCCGAAAACGGGAGTCAGAACCCCGAGCCCGGCGAACAGCCGGTGCACGGCAAAGCCTGCAGCGAGCTCCTACGCCGTGCGCGCCGGCCCGCCGCTTGCGAAGGGAAGAAATCAGCCTGCGAGGGGAAAGAAAAACGAAGATTGGTGGGCCGCCGGGGACTCGAACCCCGGGCCCGCTGATTAAGAGTCGTTTCAGGCTGTGTACTGGGGCCAACTCAACTCGCCTGCGCCCAATGGGAAGCGAGCTTTGTAACGACCGCAGCCCGCATGGTTCTGATCGAGCGGACGGACACAAAGCGCCCACAGCCCAGGGGCGAGACACCGAGCCGGCTGATCGACAATCAGACGGGCCGGAGGAAGTACGCGAAAAGAAGAAGTCGAAATTGCTGTGTCCGTGCTGTGTCCGTGCTGTGTCCGCTTATGGTAGTCGGCCCCTGGCTGCGATCAAGCGACAAAAACCCCTCGGGCTCGATCCTGGCAGCCGCGGCGATAAAGGGGACCCAAATGCCGCTCGGGGCGCCGAGCGGCCCGGCCCCGGGGATGGTCGCTCCCCGCCCGGTGGGACATCCTCGAGGGCGGATCCGATCTCATCATCATCAAAGGCTGGCCCGGCCGGGCGGCGGGGCAGTCGAGGCGGGTTCTCGGGGTCGCCGGCGAAAAGCAAACTGCCCCCCGGGGGGGTCCTTTAAAGGTTCCATAAATTTCGTTCCCCCTACTTTGCGGGGCCCACAAACAAAAATTTTTGAAATTTTTTTTTGGCGGAGTTTTCCCGGTCGCTTCTCGCCCCCGCCTAGGTGGAAAGACCGCCCTGCCGGGATGGCAGCAAGCCCCTGAGCGGCCCCCGCGTTCATGATCGCGGGTGCGTGACAGCGTGAACGGCCTTTAACCGGCGGGTTCCGACGTGGGTGTAAATCTGGGTGGTTGCGATACTGGCATGGCCGAGCAGAGCCTGGACCGCCCGGAGGTCCGCGCCATTTTCGAGCATGTGCGTGGCCGCTGAGTGGCGGAAGGTGTGCGGGGTGATTCGCTTCTTGATGCCGGTGAGCTCCAGCCACTTCAGGATCATCCGGTTGACAGAGCGGGTTGCGAGCCGGCGGTAAACATTGGAGACAAACACCGGTTGCGGCCCTTCGGGCTTTCTCCCGAGCACGTTCTCGTATGCGCGGGCATATTCGGCGAGCGCCAGCAGGGCGCGTTCGCCGAGCGGGCAAATCCGCTCCCTGCCGCCTTTGCCTAGGACCCGGAGCTGGTGCGCCCGAAGGTCGATATCCTCCCAGTCGAGGTTACAGAGCTCGCTTACCCGCAAGGCGGCGGAATAAAGAGTTTCAAGCATCGCCCGGTCTCGTAGCGTCAAGTAAACTCGCTTGAGCGGCAGCCCGATCATCGCCGGGATGGGCTCCCGGACCCGCGACAGGAGGCGGTTTGTCTCATCGATGCTCAGGATTGTCGGGATCGGGCGGTGGAGCTTTCTGAACTCAACCTCGCCAAAGGGGTTGGAGACGGCCGCGCCCTGGCGAAGAAGAAACCTGAAGAAGTAGCGGAAAACGTAAAGCTTACGGGCGACCGATGCGGGCTTGACTGTGGTTCGAAGGTCTTTGAGGTAGTCGACCGCCAGCGGTTCGGTGAGGTCGGCCCATTCCAGACCGGCCGGTTTCAAAACTTTCTCGTAAAGCAGACGCACGTCCGTGGCGTAGGCAGCGACCGTGTTCGGCGAGCGGTTTTTGATGAAACGGAGGTAGTCGGCGAAGCGCTTTATAAGAAGCGCCGCTTGCGGCCCGCCGCCGGCCCTCATGGGGCCCAGGGCATCGGTAGCAATCGGTTTCGTCATCGTTCAGTCCTCCGGCGCCCTGCAGGCGCATCCAGGACCGCGTGAACGTTCAGTCCTCCGGCGCCCTGCAGGCGCATGAAGGTTTGAAGGTTCGCGTGGATGATCTCGGCCGCCTCGTCGGCGAGGCGATAGATCTCATCAAGGTCGTCTGGCTCGCCGGCGATGCGGCGGCGGAAATACAAAAAGTGATCAATCACCCTGTGCGCGAGCCGGGCGATAAGTTCGTCGGCGGCTTCTTTCTCCCGGGCGAACCGATCGAAGGTCAATTTTTGCCGGAGCGGGGCGAGCCGGTCACGCTCCGCGCGGGCGGGGGCAGAGGGGGGCACAAGCGGCGCCATCTCGGCGGGAACGTCGCGGCGCTCGGCGGCGAAGCGAAGAAAGGCGCCGAGGTCCCGCGCGACCTGCCCGCGCCGGCCGCCGGCGGCGCTGCGGATAAAGCCTTCGACCTGTCGATCGGAGATCTGCTCGATCGGCTCATGGCCGGCGTAAATCACGAAGCGCCGCACAACGGACATCATCCGGCGTATGACAACGACGCTCCTCCCCTGCTCGAGAAGGTATCGCTGGAACGCGCCGGCGAGTTCGGCAAGCGAACGCTCACCAGGCATTGCGTGCGATCCCCCGCGCGCGCTTGAAAATCTGCCCGCGGTCCAGGCCGGCCGCGCGAAGCCCCGCGATAAAACCCACGGCAAAGCCGGTTTGCCGCTCCAGGAGCGGCGCGTCGTCGGGGGAGCCGTCAGGAAAAAGCTTTTTCCGCCAGCTCGCAAACGGATCGGCCGCGGCGTCGCCGAGGAGCGCCTCGTCCGGCCCCGACCCCGAGCCCATATGAATCAGGTACACGGACGAAACGGCAAACCAGTCGTCGACTGCGTTGATGATTTCACGCACAACGTCAACTTTTGTTTCCGATTTTGTTTCCGGTTTTAGCTTCTTCATTTTCCCCCCTGTTGGATGCGCAAAAACGATGCGCAAAAACGAAGCGCAAAGCAGCGCCGGCGGAGGAAGCCCCGGCGGCCCGCGCGGGCGGGCGCGCGATGCGATCAGGCGATATAGATTAAGGCATAACGAGTAGCGGTGGGCGGGGCGCGGAGTCGGCGGGAAGGGGTGGCGAAGTGTTCTTCTAGTTTTTCTTTCTCCTCCGCGCATGGCGGGCGCGCAGCTCCTGGAGCCGCTCGGCGTAGAACCGATGCGGCCGCGCAAGGCCGATTTCCCAGCGTGCGACGCTCGACCGATGACAACGAATCCGCGCGGCGAGCTGGTGCTGCGTGAGACCGAGCGCCGCGCGAAGCTTCTTGACGTCGATGGAGATCATCGTCGGGTTACATGTATCACGTGCAACAACGCTCGTCAACAATTTTCTTGACCCTGGGGTGGCATTGCGGTAAAAATCGGGGTGGTTCGTACTGAAAACCAAGCGCGGTTCGGAGCAGAGCGGGATTCGCGCCGAGCTGCTCGACGCCGATGAGGAGGCGGAGGCACCGAAGGCAGAGCGGGCGCAAACAGTGACGGAGGTGTGGGAATGAGAAGCGGAACAACTCGCGCCCTGCGGCCCGGCGGCTTAACGCCGATGGCGTTCGATGTCCTTTGGGCTGAGACCGTCTTTGAAACATGCGGAGAGCCCGGCGTTGTTTATAAGGCTTTGCGCGACCTCGCGACTCTTGGGCTCCTCGACCATGGCACCGCCTGGATCATCCGGCGCGCAATTTGCGCCTGGATGACAAAATTGTGGATGCGGGACCTGGTCGAGAAGGAAAAACCGAAGCGCGAGTTAAAGAGATACGCTGGCATGGTGAGAGCGCTGCAAAAATCTCCGTATGGTTTTGTGCTTCGCCCGGAAGCGAACAGGCTTTTGAGCAATGCTCTCACGACAACGACGTGGGCCGATTTTGCCCGATGTGCCAGAAAGGAAATTAGCGCCCTCATCGAGGCGAAGGAGCCGCAGCCGCAGAGTTTTATAGTGGCGCTCGTAGCGCTCGATCTATGCGGATCCCCAACCAAACGGACAAATTACACAGAGACGTTTTTTGCCTGCACCCTCGCGGACTGGTTTAAAGCGAAGCAAGGGAATCCCAACTGGAAAGCGGTTCATAGAATCACAC
The DNA here is from genome assembly GCA_035574315.1 of Candidatus Zixiibacteriota bacterium. Classification (NCBI taxonomy): domain Bacteria; kingdom Pseudomonadati; phylum Candidatus Zixiibacteriota; species Candidatus Zixiibacteriota bacterium. The sequence continues at coordinate 21,378 of DATLYW010000021.1, read as the reverse complement.
TGGTCTGTTTCAGCGACGACGGGCCGGAAAAGGAAGAGGCCCTCCAGAAAAAGGAAGAGGCCCTCCAGGAGAGCTGTCGAAGGTGCGGCTACGGGCCGAAAAATGAAGAGGCCCTCCAGGAGAGCTGTCGAAGGTTTCGCGCAAAATTTGACTCGTCGCGCGCCATGATCACGGCCGTCCTCGAGGAGGCGGCGAACCCTCCGCCCTTAACGATACCCTTAACAATACCATCTCCCGGCTAAGAGACCCCATCTCCCGGCCAAGAGACCCCGCCTCATCCCACTTTTCTCTGTTTCCGAGAAAAGTGGGAATTTTTTCGCCTTGCCCCAGGGCGTTTTCTCTCGATCGCAGGCTCTGTGTTTGAGAGAATACATGCATGATGAAGTTCACAGATGAGGTTGCGACCGCACGACAAAACGAGATCGAACTTCTGCGCCCGGATGAGGTGGCAAAAGCCCTAAGAGTCGAGCCGCGGACGGTTTATCGGTTTATTCGGACAGGCGTTCTGCCCGCCGTAAAAATTGGGCGCACGGTTCGAATCGACGCCGGGGAGCTTCGCCGGCTCCTCATGGGCATTCCGCCGGCGGCAGCGGTTGACATCGAAGACGCGCAGCTCGTTTCGACTTCGAGCGCGAGCGGGGACGGGCGGGGACGGGGGAGAAGATGAAAACTGAAACACCGCGGCTCTCGAGCGATGGGGTCCGCGCGCGGCTGCACCAAGATCACTATGCCGACCTGAAAATCTCGGGACTGGACGATGCAACGATCGGACTGATGAACCTGCGCTCCGTGGTCCCGCGCGATGTCCCCGGTTTCGAATCAGGACTCTACGCGCGCGTGGAGTCCGTGCTCGAGTTTCCGTATCCCAACGTCCCGGGCTTTTCTCGATTCAAGTTGTTCCCCCCACTCGAGACGGCGAACGGAACGATTAAATACTTCCAGCCGCCCGGCTCGGACAATCATCTCTATATCCTTCCCTCCGTTCTCGAAAAAATTTCGAACATCAAGGAGCCGCTCTTTTTCGTCGAGGGCGAGAAGAAAGCCGCGGCCGCGGTCCAGGCGGGGCTGAATGCCGTCGGGTTCGCGGGGATCTGGAACTGGCTCGAAGCCGGAACCTGGACAGGGATCGAAGACTTGAAGTCGATCCCCCTGGTTGATCGTGAAGTGAGCATCGTTCCCGATTCCGATGTGTGGCTGCGGGACGATCTCCAGCGCGCCGTGTACGCGCTCGCGCGCTTCCTCGACAGCCGCGGGGCGAAAGTGCTTGTTGTTGTTCTGCCGCAGACCGGCTCGCAGAAGGTCGGTCTCGACGACTATCTTGCCGCGCACTCGCTCGACGACCTCTCGCGGGAAAAGTGGCTTCCGCTCAAGCATCCGACGCTGAAGCAACACAAAACCTGGTATGAAACCTGGCGCAGGGAAAAGATCGGAGGTGTTGGGCGTTCAGAGAAGAAAGCTCTCATTGTTGACGATGAACCCGTCGAGTCCACGGTGGACACGGCCGAGCAGCTCGACTTATTGATGACACTCATCAAGCGCTATGTCGTGCTCTCTGACGACGCGGCTGCCGCTGCGGCGCTCTGGGTTCTCCACGCGTGGGCGCTGGACGCTTTCGATGTCTCGCCGTATCTTTTTTTGACGAGTCCGACGAAGCGCTGTGGAAAAACCACGCTGCTCGAAATTCTCGCGATGCTTTCCCCGCGCGCGCTTCCGTCGTCGAACATCACGGGGCCGGCGCTCTTTCGCGCGATCGAAAAATTCAAGCCGTCGCTCTTCATCGACGAGGCGGACTCCTTTCTCGGGGACAAAGACGAGCTGCGGGGAATTATCAACTCAGGCCACCACCGGGCCTCCGCTTTCGTTCTAAGGTGCGTCGGCGACGATCACGAGCCGCAGCTTTTTTCGACCTGGTGCCCGAAAGCGATCGCGGCGATCGGACGGCTCGCGGCGACGCTCGAGGATCGGTCGGTCGTGATAGGATTGAAGCGTCGCGCTCCGGGGGAGCGGGTAGATCGGTTTCGTTCGACTGGAGTAGCAAAGATCGCAGAGCCGCTCCGACGCCGCAGCGCCCGCTGGGCGCTAGATAACGTCGAGCGGCTTCGCGCGCTGCGGCCGGACGCTCCGGCGGCGCTCCACGACCGCGCGGCGGACAACTGGCGTCCGCTGCTTGCCATCGCCGAGCTGGCGGGCGGGGAGTGGCCCGACCGCGCCCGGGCGGCCGCGATCCGGGTATCAGGGACCGTGGACGAAGGGGGCGGCTCGGCGCTCGTTCAGCTCCTGGAAGACTTGCGGGTACTTTTTGAAGAAAACAGTTCGGATCGGCTTTTCAGCGCTGACATCTGTTCAGCGCTTGCTAATCGCGAGGACCGGCCCTGGTCCGAGTGGCGCAGCGGCAAACCGATCACCCCCCGCCAGCTCGCCCGCCTGCTCGGGGGTGTCGGGATAACGCCGAAACTCCTGCGGGCTGGCGAGGGGCTGGCGCGTGGCTATGAGCGCTCGCAGTTCGATGACGCTTTCGCGAGATACACCCCCCCTGATCCGTTACATCATATAAACCCTAGTGAAATCAATAACTTAGAACCACTTTTTGATCCGTTACAAGTCGGGTTTTGTAACACTTCGAAAAGCGATGTAAGTACGCGAAAAATCAATGGAAATAGCGTTGTAACGGATGAAAAGGGGGGGCTAGAGAAAAGAGTCTTGAATTTCGACGAAGAGGAGGGGGAACTATGACTGCGCAGGCGATCCTGGCCGAGCTTCGAGCTCGGGGCATTGAGATAGTCCCGCACGCTGGGCGGCTCCGGTACAGAGCCCCCGCCGGCGCCCTCACGGAAGCGTTAAAACAGGCCATACGCCAGCACAAAGAAGAAATTCTTCCCTTGCTGAGCCAATCCCCAGCTCTGGCCGGTAGCAGTAGTCCAGCAGAGCGAAACGCCCTGGCTAGCCCCGCCCGGCTCGACCTGGTTGTTGTCCGGTCCGGCCCGATCCCGTCCGGCCCCATCGCTCTTACCCCCTGGACGAAAGTTCTCGACCCGCGGCGGTTTGTCGAGTGCACCCTTGCCGATCTCGCGTCCTACGTTGCCGCCGAAAACGCCGGACGGCCCCACTGGGCGGAGGACTTGATCGACGAGAAGCTCGATGCGCTCCGGGCCTGCGGGGTTATCGCGGAGTTGAGGAGGATACAATGAAAGAGATTACCACCGAGACCCCGGGGGCGGGTTCGAGGCCCGTCCGGCGTGGGCGGCCCGCGGTACGCATCAAGCTGATCTCCCGGCCCGCTGTCGGCCGGTGCGGGTTTTGCCGCGCCTGGTTCTCGGCGGTGGAAAGGGGGCTCGAGCTCCGAGCCGGCCGGCGCCTGCTCTTTCTCTGCGCCCGGGATGCCGCAGCGCTGGCGCGAAGGTACAGGACCGAGATCGAGGGGATCGAGGCGGGCGAAGCGATCAACTGCGCCGAGCGGACCCGGGGGGCACAATGAAAGGAAACCCGCGCCCTCGAGAATGCCGGAACTGCGGCCATCGCCTCCCCGACCCCCTCGCCATCTTCCGCCTTCCCAAGGAGATCGATTCCCTGGCGGATGCCCTGGAGCTTGCGGTCGAAACGGTCACGGCGATGATCCATCGAGGCGAGATCCCGGTGCGGCGGGCCGTGGATAGGAATGGCCGGCCTTATGGGCCGAAGGTGGTGCTTTTGATTGACGCGCTGACGGCACTTCAGGGTTCGAGGCGGAATATTCAGTGAAAAGGGACGGGATAACCCCCTTTAGCTCGGCGTCGCTCGCAGAGCTTGAAAAGGCCATTGAAAAGGCCGTCGCCAAGGCGGTCTCGGCGTCGCTCGTTGACCATTCTCTTTTTCCCCTGAGCAGCACAAAGCGGGTCGCGAAGCTTTTCGGTGTGTCGCCCCTGACGGTGCGCCAGTGGGTGAAGGCCGGGCTTCTCCGGGCTCACTATCAGCTCGTTTCGGGCCGGACGCTCAAACTCCTCTTCGCCAACCGCGATCTCGTTCGCTTCTTCGACGAGAATTTTCCTTCGAGCGCTGATCTTGCCGGCTCGGACTTCGATCCGCGTTCGAGCCGCTCGCAACGGATCCAGAAAATGCTCGCAGCGAAAAGGCTCTACGCGCGGCGCAGAACGCCGCGAGCACAGGGAGCCGGGGAGCCGCAGTGAAAAATGGGCGAACAGGGAAACAACAAGATCGTTCCGCTCCGGCGTACCAGGAGCGATGACCCGGCGGCGGCGGCGAACCCATTCGCCCCGTTCTTCGAGGAGATCCGCCGGATCGTAAGGGAAGAGATCCAGGCGGCAATGAACGGGGGCGCTGAGCGGTTGCTTACCGCCGAGGAGGCGGCCAAGCTCATCGGCTGCTCCCCGGATTATCTCTATCGCCGAGCGAAAAGCCTTCCGTTTGTCCGCCGGATCGGCCGGATGGTCCGGTTCAGCCAGCGCGGAATCCTCGCATACCTCGAAGCGAAAAGCCCCACGGGCCGGCCAAAATCTTCTTGACAAGGCCCCGCGTCGTTGATACCTTTGGTATCTATGACAGGAGCGGAACTTAGACGGGCAAGGGAGCGCCTGGGCCTGACTCAGCGAGAAATGGCCGAGGCTATCGGCTGGCAGAGAAATTCCATCGCGCGCTGCGAAAGGGGCGAGCGACCGATCTCTCGCGTGACCGAGCTTGCCGTGAAGTACCTGCTGCTGACCATGGGGAAAAAGCACAAGCGAAAGGAGGGCCGTCGTCATGGAGGAGGGACGAGAAAGGCGAAAAAAGATTGAGGGCTTCGGGTCGATCTTCCGCAAGCGCTTCAAGCGCCGGCGGGAAGACGGCACGGAATACCTTTACGAAAATCCGGTGTGGCACATTGCTTATTATCATCGCGGCGAGGAGCTACGCGAAAGCTGCCATTCCACCGAGGAGCGGGACGCGATTCGCTTGCTCAAAAAGCGAGTCCAGGATCTCGGCCGCGGCGTGGTGGGCACCAGGGAAGAACGGGTGACGTTCGAGCGGCTGGCCGAGGACCTGAAGAACGATTATCTGGTCAACCGCAAGCGAAGCCTCAGGAGCGTTGAGCTTTCTCTCTCGCACCTCGCGAACTTCTTCGGTGGCGATCGGGCGGTGCATATCACCACGGACCGGATCCGGGCTTACATCGCCCAGCGCCAGAGCCAGGGCGCCGCAAACGCTTCGATCAACCGGGAGCTGGCCGCGCTCAAGCGGGCCTTTACTCTCGCGCAGCAAGCCGGGAGGCTTTCATCTCGGCCCTATATCCCCACCCTGGAGGAGAACAACGCCCGGCAGGGCTTCCTCGACCATGGGAGCTTCCTGCGCTTGAAACAGCACCTTCCCGAGAGCCTACGAGACCCGGTTGCGTTTCTCTATCACTCCGGCTGGCGAGTCAGCGAAATGAGGCAGCTCGAATGGCGCGACGTCGACTTGCCGGGCGGAGTGATCAGGCTTCGCCCCGAGACGAGCAAGAACAAGGAAGCGAGGCTTCTTCCCATCGCCGGGCCGCTAGTAGAGATCATCGAGCGAGCGCACCGGGCCCGACGCCTCGACTGTCCCTTCGTCTTTCACGTCGGCGGTAAGCCGATCGGCGATTTTCGCAAGGCGTGGCGATCTGCCTGTGTTGCGGCCGGTCTCGGTGGGCTTATCGTTCACGATCTGAGACGAAGCGCGGTTCGGAACATGATCCGGGCGGGCATTGCGGAGAAGGTTGCGATGAGCCTGTCCGGGCACAAAACCCGGAGCGTCTTCGACCGCTACCATATCGTCTCGGAAGACGACCTCGCGCAAGCCAGCGAGCGACTCTTTGAATATCTCGCCGAGCAGAGCCAGGAGCCCAAGGTTGCCCGGCTGGCAGGGGTGCGCGGCTAAAAAGCCGCGGACACGGACACAGACACGGACACAGCGTTTTTAGACCGGATGACTTTCCACGGACACAGCTCGCAAGTACCTGAAAAGATTGGTGGGCCGCCGGAGACTCGAACTCCGGACCCGCTGATTAAGAGTCAGCTGCTCTACCAACTGAGCTAGCGGCCCATCTTCGCGCTGCTCCGGATCGTGCTCGAGCTGGATGTAACGTACCTTCTCCGGGCAGTCCAGTGTTCCCGATCGGCGATCCTGACGGGTTGGGGTGAGTGAAGGGATTTGAACCCTCAACCCCTGGAGCCACAGTCCAGTGCTCTAACCGTTGAGCTACACTCACCGCGTCCGAAACCATGCTGGCGCGCCAGAAGGGACTCGAACCCCTGACCCACGGCTTAGAAGGCCGTTGCTCTATCCAGCTGAGCTACTGGCGCCGACATCGCAAGCGAGTACCGAGAACCGGCCGGACGATCTCCCGACCCGTTCTCAGCGCTCAGCACTCATAACTCAGTACTGCGTGATGGTCGGGGCGAGAAGATTTGAACTTCCGACCCCCTGCGCCCAAGGCAGGTGCGCTACCAGACTGCGCTACGCCCCGTCAAGCGATCAGAGCCATTCTACACGGGCGCTGCCCGAAATCAAGGATTTGCAGCGCGGCAGATCTCAGGCAGCATCTTTGCCAGCCGCCTCAGCGCCTTTCCCCGATGGCTCACGGTGGCCTTGGTTTGCCGGTCGACTTCACCGAAGGTTTTGCCGAAGGGTGGGTAAAAGAACAACGGGTCGTAGCCGAAGCCGTTTTTACCCGTGGGCGCAAAGGCGATTCGCCCTTCGCAGCATTCGCGCACCGTCCAGCACTCGGCCGCGCCCCCGCAGGCAGGAACGCACAGGGCGAGGACACAGACGAAGCGCGCCGTTCTCCGCTCTTCGGGCACGCCCTCGAGCTCCGCGAGCAGCTTCTCGTTGTTCTTGCGGTCGTCCCCCTCCTCGCCTGCATAACGCGCGGAATAGATTCCGGGCGCGCCGCCCAGGGCATCCACCTCCAGGCCGGAGTCGTCGGCCAGGGTGGGCAAACCGGAAAAGTCCGCCAGCGTTCGCGCCTTCTTGAGCGCGTTCTCCTCGAACGACCGGCCGTCCTCCACGATCTGCGGCGGATTGAGGATGCTGTCCAAGGATACGATGGAGAGGGGGAGAAACCGTAAAAGGTCGCGAATCTCCTCGAGCTTCCCCGGATTTCTCGTCGCCACCAGCAGCCGATCGTGCATCGAGAACGAAATCAGCGCAGCGAATCGATGACGCGTTTTTGCGCCTTGAGCAGCTCGCGAATTCCCTGGTGGGCGAGCTCCGCCATGCGCTCCATCTGCCGCCGGGTAAACGGCGTGCTCTCCGCCGTGCCCTGGACCTCGACGAACTTTCCCGAGCCGGTCATCACGAAATTCATGTCGACGTCGGCGCGGCTGTCTTCCTCGTACGAGAGATCGAGCAGGAGCTTGCCGTCGACGATCCCGACGCTCACCGCCGCCACGGAATCCCGCAGCGGATTCCCGGCGACGAGCCCGCTCGCGGACCATCGGCGAACCGCCTCGGCGAGAGCGACGTAGGCGCCGGTGATCGACGCCGTCCGGGTCCCACCGTCCGCCTGAATTACGTCGCAGTCGACCCAGACCGTCCGTTCCCCCAGGGCCCTCAGGTCCGCGACCGCCCGGAGGCTACGGCCGATCAGCCTCTGGATCTCGTGCGTGCGGCCCCCCACATGGCCGCGCGCCGACTCCCGGCCGATGCGCACCTGAGAGGAGCCCGGCAACATGCCGTACTCCGCCGTGATCCAGCCCTTGCCGCTGTTGCGCAAGAACTGCGGGACACGCTCTTCCAGCTTCGCGGTGCAGATGACCCGGGTGTCGCCCATCTCGATCAGCACCGATCCGTCGGCCGTCTTGATGTAGCCGGGCCTTATGCTGAGCGACCTGAGCTGCCGCGGTTTTCTTCCATCGGCTCTCACTGCGGGTTGTGCCATTGCCCTTAGCTGCTCAGATGGAAAACGACCATCTTGAGCTCGGTCATCTCTTCGACGGCGTAGCGCGGTCCTTCTTTACCGAAGCCCGACTGCTTGAGCCCGCCGTAGGGCATCAGGTCCACGCGCCACTGCGATCCCCAATTGATGTGCAGGTTACCGGCCTCCACCTCGCGGGCAAATCTCATGGCCCATTCCACGTTTTCGGTAAAGATGCCGGCGGCCAGCCCGTAGACACTGTCGTTCGCCAGCGCGATGGCCTGCTCGATGGTATCGAACGGCGTGACCGCCACCGCCGGCCCGAATAGCTCGTCGCGCGATATGCGCATGTCGGGATGAACGTCGGCGACAACCGCGGGCGTGTAAATCGCCCCGCGGCGGCCACCGCCCGCCACCAGCCGGGCCCCGCCCGCCACGGCTTCGTTGATCCAGCTTTCGACCCGCGCCGCCTCGCTCTCCTTGACCATCGGACCCACCTTGGACTTCTCGTCGAGCTGGTTGCCCGTGGTCAGGGCTTCGACCTTGGGTTTCAAGGCGTCGAGGAAATCGCCGTAGACTCGCTTGGCCGCCAGCACCCGTTGAGTCGATATGCAGGTCTGGCCGGCGTTGCCGTAACCGGTGACGGCGATCGCGGCGGCCACCTTTTCCAGGTCTGCATCCGGCATAATGATCACCGGGCTGTTCGAGCCGAGCTCCATGGTGACCTTCTTGATCCCGGCCCTCCGGCAGATGCGTTCGCCGACCTCCCGGCTTCCGGTGAACGTTACCTTGCGCACGCGATGATCCGCCACGAGAGCGTCCCCGATCTCGCTTCCCGAGCCGGTCAGGCATTGGATGCCTTCGGGCGGCAACCCCGCCTCGAGCAGGATCTCGGTGAGCTTCAGCGCGGAAAGCGGCGTATCCGAGGCCGGCTTGACGATCACCGTGTTGCCGGCCGCCAGCGCCGGACCGACCTTGTGGCAGACGAGGTTGAGCGGAAAGTTGAACGGCGCGATGGCCGCCACCACGCCGCAAGGCACCCGCAACGTAAAGCCGAGCTTTTTCGCCCCCGTGGGGTCGGCGTCCAGCGGAACCGTTTCCCCGTGTACCCGTTTCGCCTCTTCCGCCGAACCCATCATCGTCTCGACCGCCCGGCTGGCCTCGCCCCTCCCCTCCGCGATGATCTTCCCCTCTTCCCGGGAGATGGTCTCGCCCAGCTGCTGGTTGCGCTCGGCCATGAGATCGGCCGCCTTACGGAGGATCTTCCAGCGTTCGTAGGCCGAAAGCTTGGCCATGACTTTGGCGCCGCGCTCGGCGAAGGCCAGGGCCTTCTCCAGATCGGCGGCGTCGGCCCTCGGCACCGTGTCGATCACCGACCCGTCAAAGGGATTCTTGACCTCGATTTTCTGCGGCTTGTCGACCCAGCTTCCCGCGAGAAATATCTTCATGGATCAAACCTCCGAAACGAAATCCACGGACGGCGAGCGCGCCCTCACATGCCCGAGCCCAGGACGCGCGCCAGGTCGTAGAGCGAGCGCACCACGAACTGCTGGATGAAGATCACGGCGATCCAGACCAGGATGGGCGACAGGTCGAAGCCTCCGGCGTACACCGGTGCGATGCGGCGCACCCGCTCCAGGACGGGTTCCGTCGCGCTGTAAAGAAAGCGCACGAGCGGATTGTAGGGATCGGCATTCACCCAAGAAACGATCACCCGCCCGATCAGAATCCAGATGTACGCCCACAGGACGTAGTCTAGCACCTGGGCGATGGCAACCAGAAGATTAGCGATAATAAACATACGACGGCCGGTCAAGGACGCGGCCCGAACAGTCCCGTACCGATCCGCACGATGGTCGCTCCCTCTTCGACGGCGATCACGTAGTCGTGCGTCATTCCCATCGAAAGCTCACGCAGATCATGGCGCAAGAAGCGCTCCGCCAGCCGGGCCCTGAGCTCCCGCAGCTCGCGGAAATACGGGCGGACCTGCTCGGGGTCCTCCCTGAAAGGCGGTACCGTCATCAGACCGATTACGGCGAGAAACTCCAGGGAGCCGGCTTCCTCTAGCAACCGGGGCACCTCGTCCTTGGCAATACCCGACTTGCTCGGCTCGCCCCCGAGGTTTACTTCGACGTAGGTCCGCACGACTCGACCCCGTTTTCGCCCCTCCTCGTCGAGCCGGCGCGCCAGCGCGACGCTGTCGAGCGTCTCGATCACATCGAAGACCTCTACCGCCGCCTTCGCCTTGTTGCGCTGCAGGTGGCCGATCATATGCCACTCGACAGGCCCCTGGACCTGACGCTTCTTCTGCTGCGCCTCCTGGACGTAGTTCTCCCCGACCAGGGTGACCCCCGCGGCGATCGCCGCCTGAACCGCTTCCGCGCTCTGCGATTTCGCCGCAGCCAGGAGCCGGATCTCCTCAGGCTTTCTGCCGCACCTCGCAGCCGCCTCGCCGATCCGCTCGACGATCCTGCGATAGTTGGCGGCGACATCGACCATTGCTGAGCCTGCTTATCATATCCGGCGCGAGAATTCATGCCAGCCGCAGGGTACCGAGACGAAGACGGGCTCGGGGGCGCCCCGGATCGCCCGTGAGCCTTCCCGGCCATTGACAGGACCGGCATTTCTATAGTTAGTATGCCGTCTGATCGGCTGAAGAGCTTCTGGTTTGCGGTTCGGAGAAGGGCTGCCCGAAGACCACAATGAAAGTTCTCGTTGAGCCGGGAGCCGGGATACGGCTTGCGAGCGGGAATCGGCGGCGGCCCGGGAGGTACCGCCCCGTTGACCGCGGTCGGAAGGTCTCGGCCCGAGCGCCAAAAAGGAGTCGATACGATGGCAAGATGGGCTACGATTGCTGCAACCGCGTTGATGACCGGCCTGTTGGTTCGAAGCGCGCAGGCTGCTGCGCCGTTTTACGAGGGGAAGTCGATCCGGCTGATCGTTGGATTTTCGGCCGGCGGCGGGTTCGATACTTACTCGCGGGTGATCGCACGCCACCTCGGCAAGCACCTTCCGGGAAATCCGACCGTGGTCGTGGAGAACATGACCGGCGCCGCGAGCCTCGTCGCGGCCAACCACGTTTACAAGGTCGCGAAACCCGACGGGCTCACTATCCTCAACTTCCACGGTAATCAGGTTATCAACCAGATCATCGGCAAGCCCGGCATCGAATTCGACGCCCGCCGGTTCGGCTATCTCGGCAGCCCGACGCAGGACAACGTCGCCTGCGCGTTTACCAAGGCGAGCGGGATCACCAGCTTCGAGCGGCTGCGAGGCGCCAAAACTCCGGTCAAGCTCGGGGGCGTGGCCCCCGGCGACACGACCTACAACACGGCCAAGTTGCTTCAGGCCGCCCTCAATCTGCCGATTCAGCTGGTTGCCGGCTACAAGGGAACCGCCGAGATTCGGCTGGCGGCCGAAGCGGGAGAGGTCGCGGGAGGTTGCTGGCAATGGGAGTCGATCAAGTCGATCTGGCGACAAGGACTCGACGCCGGCAACGTCGTCATCGTCCTGCAGGTGAATCCCAAGCCTCACCCCGAGCTGGCCAAGGTTCCCAACGCCATTGACTTCGCGCCCAACGAGAACGCACGGCAGTTGCTGAAATTCGGCGGGCACGATCCCGCGATGATCACGCGCCTGTACGCCGTGGCTCCCGGAACGCCCAAGGACCGCCTCGAGCTGCTGCGCCGGGCCTTCGCCGAAACCATGAAGGATCGCGACTTCATCGCCGACGCGCGAAAATCGAAGCTGGACCTCGACCCGCTGAGCGGGGACGAGATCGACAGAATCATCGCCGCCCTGTTCAAGATGAGCCCGGATCTGGTCAGTCAACTGAAGGAGATCCTGAAGTAAGAGCGTTTCAAAAACCAAGCTGGGGAGGAGACGTGTCTGCCAACATCTTTCGCTGGTTCGCGACGTGGTTGCTGGTTCCCGGTTTTTTCGCCGCATCGGCGCTGGCTCAGGACTCGTTCTACGCCGGCAAGACGATCCGGATCATCGTCGGAGCTTCGGCCGGCGGCGGATATGACACCTACTCGCGCACCATCGCGCGCCATATCGGGAGATACATTCCCGGCAACCCGGCGGTGGCCGTCGAAAACATGCCCGGGGCAGGCTTTCTCATCGCCGCCAACCACGTTTACAAGGTCGCGAAGCCCGACGGCCTTACGATCGGGCACTTTATCGGCGGCCTGTTCCTGCAGCAGCTCCTGGGCAAGCCCGGTATCGAGTTCGATGCCGCAAAGTTCGAGTACATCGGGGTGCCGACGCAGGACAACTACATGCTCGGGATCTCGCGAAAGGCCGGTATCGCGACCATGGAGCAGTGGCTGGCCGGGAAGACCACGATCAAGCTCGGCGGAGTGGGAGCGGGGTCGGCGACGGACGATATCCCCAAGGTGCTGATCGCAACGATCGGTCTTCCCGCCCAGCTGGTGTCCGGCTACAAGGGGACGGCGGACATCCGGCTCGCCTACAACAGCGGCGAGATCCAGGGAGTATGCAACGCGTGGGAGTCTTTCCGGGCGACCTGGCGCAACGAGCTCGACTCGGGCGACCTCCGCATCATCGCCCAAACCGTAGGCAAGCCACATCCCGACCTTCCGAAAGTTCCCCTCGTCATCAGCTACGCCAAGACCGAAGAGGCCCGAAAGCTCATCCGCGCGCTCGTGCACAGCGTCGGCCCCGCCGCGCGGCCCTACGTGCTGCCTCCGGGGACGCCTAAGGATCGGGTGGCGATCCTTCAGAAGGCCTTCATGGAGGTCATGAAGGACAAAGAGTTCCTGGCCGAGGCGAAGAAGTCCAAGCTGGATATCAATCCACTGGACGGTGTCGAGCTGGAGCGAAACGTCAAGGAGATATTCAATCTCGATCCGACGCTGATACCCAAGGCCAAGGAGATCCTGAAGTAGCCGGTTGCAAGCCGGCGCCTTCAGGGGTCGCAGTCGGACGGCTTGACGTCGACGGCTGCGATCGGGCGGCGATCCCTGTCGAAGTAGGCGTAGCGCAGCGTTACGCCCTTGTCGAGAAAATCCTCGCGCGTCTGCGGGGTGGTGCACGCCCCTTGAACCACGCGCCGCCTCGCTCCCGCAGCGAATTTCGCAGCGTCGAGCTGGGCCGCGGAATAACCCACGAGCCGGTAGTTGTAGACGAGCAGCCCCTCGGCGCTCTGGACCGGCAGCAGCTCGGTCTCCGGATCGATCATCATCGGAACCTGGCGGTTGATTTCCGCGGCCACCTCCGCCAGATGCTCAGCCGAGCTGGGGTCGAGAGGTGCAACCGGATAGCTCCACGCGCGCCACCCCAGGTAGATCCCTGCCGCCAGGGCCACCGTTCCGAAAGCCACCTTGTACACGTTGCGCGGTCGCACGGGACATTCCTGGAGGTCTGGGTGATCCATTCCAGCGTACCGGTTTCCCTCGAACAACGCCAGCAACCGACGACCCCGCGACGGCCGGGCTAAAGCCGGAGCTTGGGATCGAGCGCGTCTCGCAGGGAATCGCCGAACAGGTTGAAGGCGAAAACCGCCAAGCTCAGAGCCAGTCCCGGGTAAAGGGCCATCCACGGGGCGCGCTCGGCGAACTCGACCGCCGCCCCGCGCAGCATGAGCCCCCAGGCCGGCTCGGGCTCGGCGACACCGAGACCCAAAAACGACAGGGAGGCCTCGAGCAGGATCGCCTGGCCGAGAAATGAGGTGAGCATGATCAGGTACGGCGCGACCACGTTCGGCAGCATGTGGCGCGCGATGATGCGTACCGGGCCGAAGCCCAACGCCCGCGCGGCCTCGATGAACGGCAGCTCCCGCAGCCGAAGAGCGCTGCTGCGCACGACGAGCGCGCACCGCGGCACCATCGGAATCGTGATCGCGATGATGACGTTGGTGGTGCCGGTGCCTAGAACCGAAACGATGACCAGAGCGAGCATGATGAGCGGAAATGACAGGAGCAGGTCCATGAAGCGCTGCACGACGAGATCGACCTTGCCGCCGAAATAGGCGCTCGACACTCCGATGACCGCGCCGATGGTCGCCCCGAGAAGCGAGGAGACGAACCCCACCCACAGCGCTGTTCGCGAGCCGTAGATGATGCGCGACAACACGTCGCGGCCGAACGAATCGGTGCCGAACCAGTGTGCCGCCGAAGGAGCCTGCAGCATCGCGCCGTAGTCGGTCGCCAAGGGGTCGTAGGGCGAGATCAGCCCGGCGGATAGCGCGCTCAAGACCATCATGCCGATGATCGCCGCCCCGACCGCGCCGAGCGGCCGCCGGCGGGCGAACTGGAAAGACGCTTCCAGGCTCCGGTCCAGCCGCGAGATCAGCGGAAGAACGAGCGGCCTGGGGCCGGCTATTTTTGCGGGTCGCTGCAAAAGCTTTCGTGGAACTCGAGCCGCTCCGGCACCGAGCCGACGGTTCGGCCTGCACGCGGCCGGGCGATCCGGCAAGCTCCCTGACTCGGAGCCTTCACTGGTAGCGGACCCGAGGGTCGAGACAGGCGTTGACCAAATCGACCGCGAAGTTCACGACGATGAACACGGCCGAGGTCAGCAGCACGAGGCTCTGCACCATCGTGTAATCGCGCTGGCTGATGGCCTCGACGAACAGCTTGCCGATCCCGTTCAGATTGAAGACCTGCTCCGTGACGACCAGACCGCCGACGAGAAAGGCGAATTCCAGACCGATGACCGTAATGACGGGAAGGATCGCGTTCTTGAGCGCGTGCCGCGCGATGACCCTCGGCTCCCAGACTCCCTTGGCGCGCGCGGTACGAACGTAGTCTTCTCCCAGCGACTCCAGAAGCGCCGAACGCGTCATCCGGGTAGCCACGGCCGAGTAGCGATAGCCGACCGCGATCGCCGGCCAGATCATCTGCGACAGGTTGGCGACCGGATCGACCCAGAACGACGTGAACGTGAGCGGCGGCAGCCAGCGAAAGTACAGAACGAAGCCGAGGATCATCAAGATTCCGAGCCAGAACGACGGGACGGCCAGGCCCGCGATGGAAAACACCCGCGCGCAATAATCGATCCAGGTATCCTGTTTGACCGCCGCAATCGTGCCCAGCGGCACCGCGATCAAGACGGCGATCAGCGTCGCCATCAAGGCCAGCTGCAGGCTCAGCTCCAGCCGGATGCCGATCTCGTGCGCGATCGGCCGGCCCGTCCACATCGACTGCCCGAAATCCAACCGCGCCATTCCCCAGATCCATGTCGAGAACTGGTGCCACAACGGCTTGTCCAGGCCGAGTTGCGCGCGCTCGCGCTCGATCGCCTCCCGCGGCGCGTAGGCTCCCTGCCCGGCATACTTCAGTTCGACGATGTCGCCAGGCACGATCCGGATCATGATAAACACGAGCGCGGCCACACCCAGCAGGGTCGGAATCATCAGGAGCAACCGTCGCAGCAGATAGCGGACCATGACCGCAAGGGTGGAACCGCGGCGAGCTTTCGCCTATTCCGCCAGCCAGACGTCCCTCAGATCCTGATTGAGGTAGTGGCTCGGGGTTATTTTCCAGCCCTTGACTTTCGCCCAGTGCGGCACCAGCCGCTGCCACCAAAGGATGTGGAACTGGTAAGCCCTCTCGTCCAGCACCCGCTTTTCGAACTGCCGGAGCAACGCCAGCCGCTTCTTGGGATGGGTTTCCCGGCTCTGCTTTTCGTAGAGATCGTCGAGGACCGGATCCTTGTAGCGCGCGTAGTTGAGCGTGCTCTTGTCGCTGCTCAAGAACTTGATGAGCTGCAGGTCCGGCTCATCCATGAAGTCGCACGCGAAGTCGATACCCGCGTCGTAATTCCCCTGGCGGAAATCGTCGAAGTACGGCCCCCCCTCCTGTTGGATGTGGTTGACGTTGAGCCCGATCTGGCGCCACTGGTCGATGACGAAAACGCCGGTGACCTCATAGGGCTCCTTGACGTTGCGGTTCTTGAGCGAAAACGAAAACCCTTCCGGGACGCCCGCCTCCTTGAGCAGCCGGCGCGCCTCTTTTCGCGCCCCCTCGATGTTGTCGCCGAAACCCGCTAGCTTCTTGAGTTCCGCGTCGGAAGCGGCAAACTCCGACCCCGGCCGGAAAAGGCCGCCGACGTACTTGGCGAGCGAGATTTTCGAAAGCGCCTTGGACGCCAGGCGCCGGTCGATCGCCAGCGTGAGCGCGCGCCGCACGCGGGGATCGTCGAACGGCTTCTTTTCGTTGTTGATCGTGACGGTGAGATTACAGATCCACGGGCTTTCCTGGACCACGCCCTTGTTCCCGAGGGTTTTCATGATGTCGTCGCGAGCGGCTGGACTGAATCCCCGGAACTCGATCAGCGCCTGGCCGCTGCGAATCGCGGCCACACGCGGCGCCGTGTCGCGAATGAAAATCGCCCGGTAGCCGTCCAGATAGGGCCGGCCCTTCATGAAATAATCGGGATTCTTCTTCCCGACCCAATGGGAGCCCGGCACGTGCTCGACGAACACGAAGGGGCCGGATCCCATGATGTTCTTTTCGTACCAGCGCGGATCCCTGACGAGAATGTCGGCCTTGTAGATGAAGTTCCAGGGAGATGCCAGATTGGCCAGGAATGACGCCGACGCCTGTTTGAGGCGGAACATCACGGTGTAAATGTCGGGCGTCTCGATCTCCTGAACGACGGCGTAGGAGGCTTGCCGCGCGCTCGCCACTCCGGCCGGTGGAAAGATGATTTTGTCGTACGTCGCCTTGACGTCCCTGGCGGTAAGCTGGCTGCCGTCGTGAAACTTGACGTTGCGCCGGATCTTGAAGGTGTAGACGAGACCGTCTTTGGACACCGTCCAGCTTTCCGCGACGTCACCGACGATTTTAGGATAACTCTGGGGGTCGAAGCGAAGCAGCGTGCTGTAATGCGGGGCGACCGGATGAAGCATCGCGAAGGTGGTCTCGCGATGGCCGTCGAACGAGGGGGGAGTGCCGCCGACGGCGAAAACCAGATTGCTGCCGGCGCGCGGCTTCTCCGCGGCGAACGCCGAAGGTCCGGCAGTCAGCCCCGCCCAAACAATGACCGCGACCGGAAGGGCCCCGGCCCGGACAGCATTCGCCCGCTTGAAGAACAGCCGGATTGCCATAAAACCTCCTCTGAAGGTTCTAGACCTGCCGGTACTTGCGACTCGCCGGAATGCCTTGCGCCCCTACAGCTACGCCAGCTTTTTCCGCGTGTCAACGGCGTCTCAGCGGGCACCGAGCTTGAGGAGACTCCAGGCGGTGCCTCCCACTGCGCTACCGGCAACCACCCTGCCTTCCATGGGAATGCCGAGCTTTTTAAGGTCGCGGTCCTTGATGAGAAGGTAGACGGGAAAAGGCGCGGAAAGCAGCTTTTCGACCTCCGCCGGCGATCTTACCACCTCGATCACCTCCCTTCCGGTGTAGTAGTTGAAGTCGTTCATCGTATCGGCGTAGACGAGCAACGGCGCCGCGGGCGGCACCATCGCCCTGACCTCCACCGAGAACGGTCGCCGCGACTTGAACTGCTCGAGATAGGGAATCGCCGCCGCCGAGGCAGTCAGGAGAAGCGAGGACATCAGCAGCGTCACCACACGGAAGAGATTCTCCGCGTCGCGCGCGCGGGCGCTGTGAGCCGCGCCCAATCCGCCGACGAGCAGGACGGCACCGGCCGGGATCGCCGCCCGCAGGGCATCCGGTCGGACCGCCCAGGCGACGAACGGCAGCGCTGCGCCGGTGACCCAGACGAGGTGGGAGAAGGGGGAAACGAGCGCCCGGAACAGCCCGTCCTGTGGCAGCCGCCGCTCGGCGAGGTCATCGATGTAGCTCGCCACTAGCAGCGCAACCGGGGGAAAGAGCGGCAAGAGGTAGAGGTCGCGTTTGGTATCGGAAAGGCTGAAGAAGCCGAAAACGGCCGCGAACCAGCAAACGAGGAACAACAAAACGGGCTTTTCCCTGATCGGCTCCCTTCGGTACGCCCACAGCGCCGGGACAGCGAGCACCGTCCAGGGGAGAAAATCGACCGGCAGCGTCGTCAGATAATAATAGAACGGTTGGCGATGGCCGGCACCGGCGGTGTAGCGCTGAACATGATGGATGTAAATGAAGTCGGCGAGCCAGCGGCCTTCCGTCGCGGCGTTGACCATCAGGAACCAGGGGGCGGAGACCAGCAGAAAGACGGCCAGACCTGCCGGAATCCGAAGCCTTCGCAGAAGCGACCAGTCGCGGCTGACGACGATGAACAAGACGCCGATCAAAGCGGGAAGGACGATGCCGATCAGCCCCTTGGTCAGCGTGGCCAGCCCCATCAGCGCGTAGGCCCCGAGCAGCTCCGACGGGCTGCCTCTCAGAAAGAGACTGCGCGCGGCGAAGAGCATGGCGCCGGCGAACAAGCAAACGAAGAGCATGTCCACGTGCGCCCAACGAGCTTCCCAGAGAACACGGAACGCGGTACCGACGACGGCTCCGGCGATGAAGCCTCGCCTGGGAGAAAAAAAATCGCGCCCGAAAAGATACGTGGCCAGAACCAGCCCCACTCCCCCCATTGCCGCCGGGAGGCGAACAGTCCACTCGCTCACGCCACCCGCGATTTTCGAGGCAACCAGGACGAGCCAGAAGTAGAGGATCGGCTTGTCGGTGTAGAGGTCCCCGTTCACCGTCGGAACGAGCCATTCGCTTCTGGCGAACATGACGCGCGCGATCTCCGCGTAGCGCGGCTCCACCGGCGCCCAGAAGTCCCGGCTCCCCAGACCGGGAAGGTAGAGGAGCACGGCCAGCACGAGCAGGCGTACCGCGTAGGATCGAGGAAGAAAATTCATAACGTCGGCGAGGCGCCTCCAGGAGGCTTTAGCAGCCCAGAACCGACATTTCCAGCGCCTGCCGGCGCATGGCGGATCGACCACCAAAAAAACGGGGAACAGCCTGCGAGCCGTTCCCCGTTCACGCGCGAAGGAGATCGCGCCTGAGGTCAGAACGTGTAGATGAGCTGCGCCGCGATCGTTCCCTGGCTCTTGTCAGCGGAGGTGGCGCGCTTTTTGAAGAAACGCGTGTCCGCCCAGTCCTGGCGGTACTCGAGCCGGCCGAGCAGCATCTTGGTGAATTTGTAAGACCCCGTCAGCGTTACTTCGCCCAGCGTTTGATCCGCGTGGGTTCCGAAGAAATCGCCGAGCAGGCGCGTCCCGTCGCGGTCCCGGAAGACCTCGCCGCGCAGCGCGGTCGAGAAACGATCCGTCCACCCATAGGAAACGATGCCAGCCACGCCTTGCCACGTCGCGTCGCGTGTCCCCCCCAGGGAGGCTTTTTCTTCGTGCCCGTAGGTATATTCGACGGTGACAGCCAGCGGATCGAACGGCTTGATCGTCGCCACGTGGCTCATCGTGAAGCGCTTGTTGCCGCTGTTGTGGAACTGCTCGGGTCCGTACATGAAGTTGCTCACCAGGGCGAACTGATCGAGCGGCGTGAGGCTGAACCCCCACATCGCCGAGGGCTGACCGTTGTTGTCGTTCGGGTTGTCCCAACCCGTCACCACGCCGCCGTTGACCGAGAAAATCTTATGGACGGGATAGGTCAAGAGCATGCCGAGATGCCGGAACGGAATACCGAAGTTGAACAGCAAGGAACGAGAGATGTTGTCGTTGTACGCCCCGGGGTTCGGCAGAATCTCCGTGCCGTGAGTCGTCACGAACAGGCCGCCCTTGACCCCGAGCCCGGCCCCCAGGGGAATCGTTGTGGTGAGATAGGCCTCGCGCAGCTCCGCCGAAGGTTCGTCCTGGAGGCGATTGCCCCACAACGTCGCCTCACGCAAGAGCTCGCCGCCGCGGCCGAAGTCCCCCGAAATGCGAAAGCCGACTCCCCAGTCTTTTTCCGGTTTTTCAACCGCGAGGTGAAGGTAGTTGAAGACGACCTTGTCGTGGTCCTTGTCGAAATACCTGCCGCTGATGTTGGCCGGGCTTCGCGGATGATTCGAACTCCAGGTGTAGCTGGTGTCCAAAAAACCGCTGATGCCGATTCCCAGCGCTCTCTCGATCGCCGATTTGCTTTCGGCCACTTTTCTGTCGAGCAGCCCAACGCTGCCGTCAAGGCCAAGCCAGCCTGGACCGAGCGGCTTGTCTTCCTGGGCGTAAAGTTCTCCCCGAACCAAAGCCACGCACCCCACCAGGAACAGTGCGCCTACCAACGTCTTTGTCATGGACGACCTCCCCCTGCTCCGTAACCCGACCGACAAGACCTTGCTTGCCGGGGCTTCCACGGATTGAGAAATTTTCCTCGCGCAAATAGCAATAAAAGTGCCAGCAACGGGCCTTTTCGAACGCTTCCACCTCTTCGATTGTAAAAGGCTTTTTCTCAGGGTCGACTCGCGCTCAGCCGGCTGCTCGCGCCTTGGGCAGCCGGCTGGTCAAATTTTCAGCAGGCGCTTTTGGCGGCGTTTCCGGGATCGTAGACTTTCGCCGTCGTGCCTCCATGCGGTCAGCGCCCGCTCAAGCTTCGCGCGAGCAAACCACCGCGCCCCTTTGGACTCTTCCCCTGTCGGGGCTCCGGCTGCTTCGGCTAGCTGGTGTCCGGATCCGCGCACGGGCAGGGGGCCTCATGCAACCGCCTGTCCGCCGTCTCCGCGCTGAGGCCCCCTCCGCGACATCCTCCGGATGAACTCGGACAGAAAACGGTCGGCGTAGTACTTCAGGGCGGGCGCGTAGCTCGGTGTGTCCGCCAGAATTTTTTCCCGCAGAACGTAGGGCGCGGCGGCGAGGTCCTTCGACCGCTGTTCGACCCATCTTTCCACGGTTCGCGGCGTCACCTCCAGGTGGAACTGCAAGCCGTAAACGGATTTTCCCAGACGGAAAGCCTGGTTCTCGTAGTGGGCCGAGGAAGCCAGCCTGACGGCGCCCGAAGGCAGCTCGAAAGAGTCGTCATGCCATTGAAAAACGGTCGCGGTCTCCGGCAGGTACCCCAGGAGCGAGTCCACCTGCCCGTGAGGAGTCAGGAAAATCGGGCTCCAGCCGATTTCTTTGAGACGCCCGTGATAAGTGACGGTGCCGAGCGCGTTCGCGATCAGTTGAGCTCCTAGGCAAACTCCCAGGATCGGAACCGCTTCGTCGATAGCAGCGCGGATTATTCTTTTTTCCCAGCGAAGAAACGGGAACCGATCTTCGTCGTCCGCACTCATCGGCCCGCCGAGAACGATTAGCGCCCGGACACGCTCCCAATTCTCCGCGGGCATTTCCCCGTTAAAAAGCTGGATGACCCGGTAACGCGCGCGCTGCTTCTCCAGTATCTCCGCAAAAACTCCCAGGTCCTCAAACGGATCGTGCTGAAAAACCAGGACCTCTTCCATGCGGTCCCTCGCTCACGAGAGTAATGAGCGCTGAGGATGAAGCGCTTCGCCAGCGGAATGGTCTCCAGTCAGACTGCTCAGTGCTCGCTCCTATCTGTTCCGTCCTACTTCAGATATCGAAGTACAGGGCGAACTCCCAGGGGTGGGGTCTCATGCGGATGGCGTCGACTTCTTTTTTGCGTTTGTAGTCGAGCCAGGTCTCGATGACGTCCTTGGTGAAGACATCCCCGCGCAGCAGGAACTCGTGATCCTTC
>DATLYW010000020.1 GCA_035574315.1 Candidatus Zixiibacteriota bacterium | reverse complement strand
CCAAAACCAAATCGGGAAACCGCTCCTCGATCAGCTCGTAGAGATACATCCAGTTTCCGGTGGCCTCCACCGCAATGCGGGTTTGGGCTCGCTGCCGAGAAAAGTAACCGCGAATGGTGTCCGGATCGTTGCGCAGGTTGAGCCGCTCCAGGATCCTTCCTTTCTCGTCCATCCGGGTGATGTACGAGGATTGTGAGTGCAGGTCGATTCCAATATACTCTGGCATGGCTACACCTCCTTGGGTTTTTGGGTTTGTGCGACTCTTTATGAGTCAGCACCCTGGCTTCGGATTTTATCCGAAGTGTGGTCCCTTCGAGGAGACCGACCTTGCCCTGACCCAACGGTGTAGCCTTTTTCATGTAATCAAGTCTTTTGTTGACAAGTCTTTTGTTGACAGCTTCGTCGGATGGCGTCCACCCTTTGCCGAAACTTCGCATCGGATTGCATCCCGGAGGCGACTCCATGACATGCCGACCCCAACGCTCCATAGCTCCCCGTCCCAAACCGCTCGGCTATCTCCTTCAGCCTCAGATCGCATAGCTCAGTCCAAGTCGTCGGCGAGGGATTGCAGATCCTCGCCGTGCTCCACTTCGCCCTGGAGAATCTGCAGCGCGATATTGTAGTAACCGGATCTTTCCCCTGTGTCGCCTCCAAAAGTTTCTTGTAGAGGCCGATGGCGCAGCGCTCGCCTTCGACGTTTTGCTTGAGAATGGTCTCGACGAGCGGGTCGTTTGGAGCTTCATAGCCGCAACTGAAGAAGAGAAATTGTCGAAATGGACATAGAACAGTTGTTGAAGCTGCACAATGTTACCGCGTTCGTCGGCGCAGTCATTGAGAGAATCCAGGGAGTGGTGGAACAAAGCGCGCCGACCTGAGGCGCTCATTGGAATCTCGCTTTCTTGCTCAAGTAGAACTTCCGCATCGCCGGGCGGTACTTTTCCATGATCTCCCTGTTCAGGTCGACCGGCGGCTTCGCGTCGGGAGGGAGCAACGAAAAATACTTCATGTCCTTCGTGTCCTCCGCGAATTGCTTCTTCGCCGCAGCCAGAAGCTCGGGCGACGTCAGCAGGTCGAGAGCCGAAGCGGCGAGAACCTTGGCCCCGACCACGGCGCCCTTGTGCGCGATCGACATCGTCGGAGTGATGCCGGCCGACCAGTGGTGCGCTTGAACGCCCGGCACCGCGGACGGGAACCTGAGCGTTCCCGTGGGCACGTTCCACGTGATGTCGCCGATGTCGTTCGAGGAGGAATTCTGACGTCGGGCCTGCAGGGGCGTGACCTTGGCGGGTAGACCCGCTTCCTTTCTTCCCAGCGATTTCTGCAGCTCCTTCGCGAACTTCACCTCGTCCTCGGTCCACTTCGGCATCCCCACCATTTCGATGTTTTTCTGGATCGCTTCGGCGATCGCCTTGTTGCCGAGCGTCGGCCACGCCGCGCCGAACGGCTCCCATTCCATGGTCGTGCCGGTCATCAGCGCGGCGCCGCGCGCGATGTTCACGAGCTTGTCGAAGTTCTCCTTGGCCCAGGGCCCCGTGGCGTCGCGAATGAACCACCAGATCTGCGCCGAGTCGGGGATGATGTTGGGCTGCACGCCGCCGTTGGTGATAGCCCGGTGGCCGCGGTAGGTCGGGCGAAGGTGCTCGCGCAGCTTGTCGAAGCCGATGTCCATCAGGACCGCGGCATCGACCGCGTCCTTGCCGTCCCAGGGGTTCACCCCGCCGTGCGCGGTCCGGCCCTTGAAGTTGAACTTGGCGCCGATCAACGCGTAGTTCTGCAGGCCGTAGCCGGTCGACAGACCGTCGCCGATGTGCGTTATGAGCGCTGCGTCGACATCCTTGAAATAGCCCGCGCGCACGAGGTACGGCCGGCTGATGAGCTGCTCCTCCGCGGGACCGAAGGAGACCGCGATCGTGCCGGGGATCTTGAACCGTTCCATCGTTTTCTTGACGGCGTGGGCGGCGCCGACTGCGACGGCGGCCATGACGTTGTGGCCCTCCATGTGGCCGGGAGCGCCCTCGACGAGCGGCTTGCGCGCGATCGAGCCCGGCGTTTGCGAGCCCTCGGGCAGGGCGTCGAAATCGGTGGCGATCACGATGTAAGGCTTGCCTGAGCCCCACGTGGCCCAGACGTTCGTCGGCATTCCGGCGCCCCCCAGCTCGACCTTGAAGCCGATGTCCTCCAGCGTCTCTTTGAGATATCTGGAGCTTTCGTGCTCCTGCATTCCGGGTTCACCGAAGTAGTACAGGACGTCGCTCACCGTGGCGATCTGTTCCGCGTTGTGCTCGACGGTCTCCAGAGCGAAACGCTTCGGATCGCTTTGAGAATCGGCCGCTGCGCCCGGCAGCGCCAGGGAGAGCACCAGGGCTACCGCCGTCGAAAGGGGAGCCGTCCGGGCGTGCTTTAGAGTGAAAATCCGGGAAAAGCTCTGCATCGAACTGCCTCCTCGCCTGGCTATGGACTACGGGACGGAAAATATTTGAAAAAAATCCGGGGAGCAAGCAGACGGCATGATGCCAGGCGAAGGGGCGCCGCCCTTCCGTTTGAGTTGGGGCCAGGGACCTGACCGAAGCACCGCGCCGGAGTCCTTGCCCGCGAGGGAGGCCCGGGGGCAGGCCGGCCTTGAATCCCTGGGGCACGAACCGGTAAACTCTGGCCGGGTCGGGGAGTCTAAGAAGCCATGAAGGTCCCCGTTCTTTTCGCGCCGTTGCTCGCGTTCTCGCTGTTTCTGCCCCCGGGGGACCTAAAGGCGCAGTCCTACGAGCCCGCAGGCGGGTACGTTTTGTTTTGGGACGGGGCTCGGTACCAATGGTACTGGGTCCAGTACGATCCGTATGCCGAGCTTCACGTGATGCACTATCAGCTCTATCTTCCGTCGCACCGGCCGTATCAGGTTTATCCGCCATGCTGCTATACCGTCGTTTTGCCGCCGCCGCATGGGAGCCGCACGGGGACTGCGGTGCCGCGATCGTCTCGCCCGCAACCAGCGGCGGCCGCTCCTCTTCCGCGCGCTACGAGCGCCCTGCCCGCGGCCGCTCCCCGGCGATAACGCCGGCAGAGGTCTGGGGGCTTCTTCGCGCCGGTGCCCTGGCGCGCTCCGGGCTTTCAATCATCCCGCGGTCTCGTGCGGCGTTTTGCCGGCACGGACGAGCCACGGAGGCCGCAGTGAACACGCAAACGAGCCTCCTTCCTGGCGCGGGCTGTGCAGCGACGTTGCGTCCGGCTCCAGCGCACCCCGTTGTTTTGCTGTCCTGTCGCCGATCAGGACGTTTCTTTACCACGGTCCAATGTCGCCCAGTTTCGATCACGCGTGACGCTTCGTGCGGGGCGAGGGGGCGATGAAACCGATTGCGATTGCACCGGCGAACTGACCGCTTCGGGCGCCTGGCTTGGAACCGGAAGCGGCTTACCGATGGAGGCAGGCGATGAAAAGGGCTCTTCTTGTAGTGCTGCGGCCGGCATCGCGCCGGTTTCTGCTGGGGGCCCTGGGAACCTGGTGCGTTCTCGGGCCCGTCGTCGTTCTTTACGGCACGGGATCGGCGGAAGCGTGGCTCATCGGAATCGCCGAGCTCGCGCTCGTGGCGTGTTACGCCGCGGTGCTGGTTCTTTGCCTGCGGGCCAGATGGGACGCGCTAAAAGCGATCGTGGCGGAAACCAGGCTCGCGATGTGCTCGATGATCGTCGGCCTGTTGGTCAACGAAATCACCGGGCTGTTCGTCGCGGTCAAGTACAAGCTGGCCGTCGTGTACGCGTTCGCCGGCTTCGTGATCGCCGAGCTGGTGAGGCCGAAAGGACTGAAATGGACTCTCGCCTCCCTCTTTCGGCAGCGCGGGGGCCGTCCGGACGCCGGGGACGGCGGCCAGGATCTCTCTTCCGGCTCGGAGGATGACCGATATCGGGAAAGCGGCCGGCCGGAATGGCGGAGATTGAGCGATGTCGTTGACGCCATCGAGAGGTGGTTCAGGACGAGCGAGAGCCGCCTGGAAGAAGCGGTCGCCCGCAGTGATGATGCGGCGCGCATGGGAGCGGCCGTGCAAAAGGAGCTGGGCGCCCTGAAGGAAGAGCTGGCCGAGAATCGCGCGGAGATCGCGTCGCTTCGCGCCGTCGCCGAGCAGGGAAAAGAGCTCGAGTCGCAGTACCGCGAGCTGCGATCCGAAGGGCAGCGCTTTCAGGAAGAGCTGGAGCGCCAGCGCGCTCGGCTGGCCGCGGGCGAGGACCGGCTGGAGGAATTCGCCCAGCGCCACCGGGACTTGTCGGAGCGCCTTCGGTTGCTCGAGATCGGGGCCGTGGAGCTGGAGCGTCGGTTGGAGCAAGACCGGGCTCGCGCGCTCCGGGCGGTGGAAGATCGGCTGGCCGATCTGGAACGGCGGCCATCGTTCTACAGCCAGGCCCTGGAATCGAGAATCGCCGAGCTGGAACGTGAGCTCTCGGGAGTGAAAAGCCGCCTCGACGAGATCGACGCCGCCCGGGAGCGCCTGCGCGAAAGCGGGCGAACCCTGCGGGCGACGGTCGAGGGAACCCGGCAACTCCGGGCGACAGCGGCTGGCCGGCAGGCGGCGCTTCCAGGTCCGGAGGCGATTGCGGGCGATCGCGAGGTGAGGGTAGCTCCGCGGCAGGGCAAGCGGGGTGGGAGGTGGCCCTCGCTCAGGCTCGTCTGGAGCGCGGGAACGGTCGCCGCGGCGATCGCGATCGCCGCGGGGATGGCCGTCACAAGAAGAGTGGAAACCAAACCCTCGAAGCCGAGAGCAACCGCGGTCGCGGCGAAAGAAACGACTGTCGAGCCGCCGGTCGTTGCCGCGGGACCCGTCGCGGCGCCGAAGGCCCGGAAGAAGCCGGCTCCGCAGGTGCGTGGAACATTCGAGACCGTTCGCCCCACGCAGGTTTACAGCGGTCCCAGCACGAGCTCGGCCTGGATCGCCGACATCGGCCCCGGAATGAAGGTTCACGTCGTGGGCTCGAGCTACGGCTGGCTGGAGATTCGCTCCAAGCACGGCCGCCCGCCCGGATTCATCCCGGGTGACGCGGCCGTCCGTGTTACCCGCAACGGTTAGTAGAGGTTCCCGGCGGTCAAAGCGCTGGAGGTAATCGAGCGCCTCGACCGCCGGATTCCCCATGTTCAATTCCGGCTTAATATATCGTCCGCCCCTCCCCGCACGGTATCTCTGGCTTCCCGGGCTGCGTCGATCGCCTCGCGGAACCGATCCTGCTGCAAGTAGGACCAGGCCCGCTCCAGCGTCTGCTCGGCTGCGCCTGTCCTGCTGCGCAGCGCTCCTCCGTAAATCCACTTCGCTTCGGCGATTTCCGATTCGGCCAGCCGAATCGCGGTCGCCGCCGCGTGCCACGAGGGACCGCTGCCGATCGACGCCCATTTGACCATGAACAGAGCGGCCGCCGCTGCGGCCAATGCCCCGCAAATCACAACCGGCCCACTTCCCGCGCGGGCCGGGGCAGAAAGCCGCCTTGCGGGCGCCGCGGGCCTTTCGGACGGCCGGGCGATGAGGGAAGCCGCGAACGCGAGCCCCAAGATGGACGCGACGACCCCGAGCGATACGACGATCGGAATTTCGTAGACGTCGACAATCACCATCTTGGTTCCGACGAAGCAAAGGACGAGGGACAATCCGATCTTCAAGTACCGGAACATCTCCAGGACGCCCGCCAGTAAGAAGTAGAGCGCACGCAGCCCCAGGATGGCGAACACGTTGGAGGTGTAAACGATGAACGGATCACGGGTAATGGCGAAAATCGCCGGAATGGAATCGACCGCGAAGACGACGTCGGTGGTTTCCACGACGACCAGAACCAGCAGCAGCGGGGTGGCCCAACAGCGGCCGTTTTTCCGGACGAAAAAGCGCTGGTCCTCGTACTCGGCCGTGATCGGCAGCAGCCGCCGCATCAGCCGGACCGCAGGGTTTCTCGCCGGCTCGATCTTGTGATCGCCTTGCGCCAGCATCTTGAGGCCGGTGATGATCAGGAAGCCGCCGAACACGTAAATCGTCCAGTGAAAGTTCTCCAGCAGTGAAGCGCCGGCGACGATGAAGATCGCCCGCATGATCAACGCGCCGACGATTCCCCAGAAAAGGATTCGGTGCTGATACTCGGCGGGAGTCGCGAAGTAATGAAAGATCATGAGGAAGACGAAGAGGTTGTCGACGCTCAACGATTTTTCAATCACGTAACCGGTGAAAAACTCCAGCGCAGGGTCGCGTCCCCAGAAAAGGTAAATTCCGACGTTGAACACCAGCGCCAGAGCGATCCACACCGCGCTCCAGAGCGCGGCTTCTCGCATCGAGACGACGTGGGCTTTGCGGTGAAAAACGCCGAGGTCGAGGGCGAGCATGCCCAACACAAAGATGTTGAAACCGGTCCACAGGAATATCCGTTCCCAATCCATAGACTTCTCCCTTTCGGTGCAAACCGAATGCGTTGGATCGGCGCATTGCCGATCCGGCAATCATCGCGGGGAGACGTCTAGATTCGGTAAACGGCGTGGAGGGTGTGCAGGCTTTCGCGCGGTGCGTGGAACGGAGGCGCGACGGCCGCCGGCCGCGCGTGCAGCTGCGCTGGGACGGCGCGGTACCTCAGGGACGTTGGCGCACGGCGATGGCGGATCTTGACCCGGCGTGGTTGCGAGGAAAGCTCCTCCGCTTCAGCCGTTTCGGAATCCGGCTCGGCGGCTTGGCTCGAGGCCGGCGATGATGCCTGGATCATTGCCTCGATGGGACCGCCCGCCAGGAATACCAGAGCCAGGATCCAGATCGCGAGCGCGCGCATGCCACCGCGAGCATGGCAGGCGCGCAAGGCAATGTCAAATCGGCCCGGTCCGGATCGCAATCGAGGTCAGCGGGTATCCCGGCTGCAGGGCCGAGGAGTCGCCGTTGCGTGATCCGCGGCCGAAGCGTGAACGCCCGAGCTATCTCCAGGACCGCAGATCGCGCAGCGACGTCGGCGGAAGGTAGACGCCGACGCGGCTTCGCCGCCACCAGCAGCCGGTTGCCCTGCGCTCGCGGGCGTCGGTGTAACGGTAGAGATAGAAGAGCGCGCGGACGAAAGTCGGGCGGCCGCGGGGAAAAGGGTTTCGCCTGAGCAGCTTCAGCGTCGCCGCGTCGGCTTCCAGCAGCTTTTCGACCAAGCGCATGAACCAGGGCTCGTGGCTGCGCACCCGGATGCCGCG
Organism: Candidatus Zixiibacteriota bacterium; assembly: GCA_035574315.1. Lineage (NCBI taxonomy): Bacteria > Pseudomonadati > Candidatus Zixiibacteriota > Candidatus Zixiibacteriota bacterium. Next base: position 5,631 of record DATLYW010000020.1, on the reverse strand, counting down.
GGGGCCGACGGCGACCGAGAAGGGCAAAAACCACATCAGCCAGTCCAGTCGCAGATGGTAGGGCGCGACCTGCGGCGGGAGCCGCCGCGGATCGCCGGGCTTGCCCGCGAACTCGTACTCCCGCCACCGGCTCTCGTCGTCGGGCGTCGGCGCGTCCGTCGCTTCGAGAACGATCTCGTAACGCTCCTTCGTGACGCTGCCGAAAGCGCCGTAGGTGTTCACCAGGTGATAACGGTTGTAGCTGTAGTTCATCAGTTGATTTCGGGAAAAGAGGTTCAATACGGGCCGGACACTGAGCAAGACGGTGGCGGCTGCGATCGCCCAGAGCAAGGCGTCGAAAGCGGCGGGGCGCGGTTCGGTCGGGGGAACCTCCAGCGGGAAAACAGCGGCGAGCGTCGAGTCGCAAAAAGCGGTAATGCCGAGCGTCGCCGTGAGCCAGTTGAGCCACGAGTAGTTGCCGCTCACGATCAGCCATAGCTGGTGAAAGATGATCAAGCCGCCAGCGAACGACGCGACCGGCTGAGGCGCGAACAGCCCGAAGGGCACGATCAGCTGGACGAAGTGGCTGGCGAGCACGGAGACGCGGTGGACCCATCGGGGAAGATGGTGAAAATACCAGCTGAGCGGATTCGGCAGAGGTTGGGTCTCGTAGTGGTAGAAAAGGCAGGTCAAGTCGCGCCAGCAGCGGTCGTGGCGCAGCTTGATCAAGCCCGCCCCGAGCTCGGTCCGGAAAAGCATCCAGCGAAGGATCAGAACCGGAACGATGGACGGCTCCAGCGTCGACGGCCCCATGAACGCGGCGAAAAATCCCGCCTCGAGGAGCATGGTCTCCCAACCGAAGCCGTAGAAGGGTTGTCCCACGTTGACGATCGAGAGATAGAGAAACCAGAGAGCGATCCACACAGCCGTCGAAAGCCACACCGGACCGCGGTCCGGCAAGCCCAGGACCAACACCCCGGCTAGCGCCAAACCGGTCCAACCGACCGCGTCGACGAGCCGGTCGGAATAGCGCCAGTGGAACAGGCTGGGAGCCTCGGCGAAGCGCCGATAGGCCAGAAATTCTGGCACGGGCTGGAGGCCGTTCGCCCCCAAAAGAGGTTTGAACTGGCGCAGGACGACGGCAAAGGCGATCATGTAGATCGCCGCCAGGGCCCGCTGCACGACCCAGCGCACGATCCAGACGTCTTCGAACGTCATAGGCTCGACGTCCTCCGGCCGCCGGTCCCTTGCCTTACCCCGTCGATTGGACTCGGCCATGTCCCCGGCCGGTTCCGTTGCCCGTCGGCCGGCAACGGCGGCCGGACCGCCGTTCGGTCTTTTCAATTACCAAAAAAAAATAGTAAGGTAAGCGCGTCATCAATCGAGGAGGCAAGCCAGTATGAGCAACAGCTCCGCCGTTCTTCGGACCCTCGTGCTTCTTACTTTCCTCGCGGGCGCGCTGCCGCCGGCCGCTCTCAGGGCGCAGGGCGAGCCCTTCTACAAGGGGAAGAGCATCCGGGTCGTCGTCGGCTTCACGCCGGGAGGATTCTACGATCGGTGGGCCCGCCTAGTCGCGCGTCACATCGGCAAGCACATTCCGGGGAACCCGGAGATCATCGTCCAGAACATGCCCGGCGCCGGGTCGGTGATCGCAACCAATTACGTCTACGCCGTCGCCAAGCCCGACGGTCTGACGCTCGGGATGCCGAGCGCCAACATCTACATGGACCAGCTGACGGGCCGCGGCGAAGTCAAGTTCGACGTGCGCAGGTTCAACTGGATCGGAACCCAGGACAAAAGACACCTGGTTTTTTACATCCGATCCGACACGCAGTACAAGTCGGTGGGCGACCTGATGAAGGCGAAGGAGCCGCCCAAGTGCGGGGAGACCGGCACCACCAGCTCCGGTTATCTGTTGACTAAAATCATCGACGAGGTGCTGGGGGCGAAGCTAAGCACGGTGCTGGGCTACCCGGGCGGCGCCGAGGTCGACCTCGCGGTCGAGAAGGGTGAGGTCGTCTGCCGGGGGATGAGCATCGATCCCTACTTCGGTCGAGAGCCGTTCATCAGCTGGGGAAAAAAGGGATTCGTGCGGTTGCTGGTGCAGACCGGAAGCAAGCGCGACCCGCGGGCGCCCGACGTTCCCACGATCTACGAGCTGATGGACCAGTACAAGGTCCCTGACATCAACCGGCGCGTCGTGCGGCTGATCCTTGCGGGCGCGGAATTCGGCAGCCCGTTTTTTGCCGCTCCGGGAACGCCGGCCGACCGGGTGAAGATCCTCCGTGAGGCGCACGCGAAGACCATGAAGGACCCCGACCTGATCGGCGAGGCCAAGAAGAGCAAAATGGACATGGATCCGTCGACGGGCGAGGAGCTGCAGGAGCTGACCAGGGAAGTGATGGCCCAGCCGCGCGAGGTGATCGAGCGGGCGAGGAAGATCACCGGTATGTGACGCGGCCGGCGCCGGCCCGGCGTCAGGGCCATATCGACAGCGCGGGGTGGCGATGCCAGAAGTACAGCCCCATCGCGCTCGCCGCCAGGAGATTCCCCAGCAAAACGGCGGGCCACACCAGCGCATGGAGCACCGGCTCGGCGAAGATCAGGCCGGCGACGACAAAGCCGAACTCGAAGATCACGAAGAACAACAGCACGCCAAAGCCGAAGTTGACGTTGCGTTCCGCGAGCGAGAGCAGTTTCGCGGCCACTCCACCGATGACGCAAAAGACCAGGCCGTGAACCCAGGTGTACATGAGCACCATCTCGAGCGAGACGGGCAGGGACGGCAGCTGCTCCATTGGAACGCCGCGGCGAAAAAGCGCGCTCCCGAGAATGCTCGGCGTGAAGAACGGCCGCCCCGCAATCGCGTCGAGAACGAAGAACCAGATCGCAATCGCCGCCGCGCCGAGAATGCCGGCGTTGATTCCCTCGGCGTAGATGCGGGAGGCTTCGGAAGACCGGGAGGGGGCGGCGGCCGCGCTAACGGTGCTTGACTGGACCGCCATAAAAGCTCCTTTCCGGGGCCCGGAAGGCCCGGTTCAGTGCCCTGCGGTGATCGCCGATTTTCCTCTCGAGCCGAAAGTTAGCACTCCCTGTCGTGGAGATCAACGGACTCCTCGAGCTTTCGTCCTTCATCCGGGAAATCCCCGCCGCCCGGTCGCCCCGGGGTCCCTGGCAAAGATCAGCCCGCGATTCCGGAGATGACCGCCGGCCGGTCTTCCGCTATCCTGAAACGAGTCTACGAATATCCGGGAGCGACGTCCGACATGTCCGTCATCGTGCAAACCGCGCTGCTCTTGATCTGCTCCAACGTTTTCATGACGTTCGCCTGGTACGCGCATCTACGCGAGCTGCAAGCCAAGCCCTGGTATCTGGCCGCCCTCGCAAGCTGGAGCGTCGCGTTCTTCGAGTACCTGCTGCAGGTGCCGGGGAACCGGATCGGCTACACGCACCTGACTCTACCTCAACTCAAGGTCCTGCAGGAAGTCATTGCTCTGGCCGTTTTCGTCCCTTTTTCCGTCTTTTACATGAAACAGCCGGTGAAGCTTGATTTCCTGTGGGCCGGCCTGTGCCTGCTCGGGGCGGTCTACTTCGTCTTTCGCTCCTAGTAGTCGAGGTCCGGCGGTGCTCGCGCGATGACACCGGTTCGTCCGCGCAAGCCGAGCGGCCCCATGCGCGGCAGGCAGGGCCACTGCGTTGATATCGAGCCGGATTGGAAACAGAGCCGCGTCGAGGCCGACGTTCCTTGCAAACTCGCCGCCCGCAGGGTTACTATAGGGCCCGTTTTCGCCGCGGCGATGCGCGGCTCTGCGATTTTCTCCGCAAGGAAAGATGAAGACCGTTCTGCAGGAAATCGATGAAAGCGCGGGTACGGCGTGGCTTACGCTCAACCGGCCGGAAAAGAAAAATGCGCTCAGCAGCGCCCTCATGGCCGAGTTGATCTCGATCCTGAAGGAGATCGCCGACAACCGCCGGATCAAATGCGTGGTGACCACGGGCGCGGGGGATTCGTATTCCTCCGGCCTCGATCTCTACGATCTCCGCGAGAGCTGGAAGCGGCGACGAAGCTGGGACCGAGCGGGATCCACGTACGAGATCGTTCGATTGCTCCGGGCCCTTCCGCAGGTGACCGTCGCCGCGGTCCGAGGCTGGTGCCTCGGCGGGGGGCTCGCGCTGGTCAACGGCCACGATCTCGCGGTCGCCGCGGAATCCGCGAGGTTCGGGATGCCGGAGATCATTCGCGGCAGCTACGGCGCCGTGGCGACGTCGTCGTTGTTCCACAGCGGCGTTCCGTTCAAGAAGGCTTTTTACATTCAACTCACCGGCCGGAACCTCACCGCCGCGGAAGCCGAGCGCGTCGGGCTGGTTTCGCTGGTCGTTCCCGACGACCGGCTGGTCTCGACCGTAAAGGAGCTGGCGGGAGAAATCGGCACTCGCGACGCGGTGGCGCTGGAGAGCGCCAAGATCGCCGCCTACCTCGAAAAGGACCTGGATTTCGCAACCGCTCTGAACATCGACGATCTGGTTTCCCATCGCATGCGCTACTACACCAACCCCCTGAGCGACGTCGAGGGCTATCTCCAATCCCAAAAGGGCGGGGGATCGACGGCCTACCGGAAGCCGCCGGACCGCGGGAAGTGACGCGGTCCGGCGGCGTTTCTCTGACGTGCACGCACGACGCGTAGCCTGGGCTTTGACGATTGCCGCCGGCGTGGTTTTCGCCGTCGCCGCGGTTCGCTGGAACGCCGCGAGCGAGCGCGTCGCTCAGGAGCGCCGCGAGCTACGGCATGTCGCGCGAGTGGAGTTCGATCTCTCGCGGGCCGACGGCGTGAAGACGACAGAGTACACGCCTCGGCGCCCGGGAATGTACGCGATCGCCCTGGAGACCCGCGGGCTCGATTGGGAGCCGCGCGCGACAGCGACGTTCGCCGGGGCGTTCGAAGTGGAGGTCGTCGATCCCGGCGGAAGGTCCGTCGCGCGAAAGCGGTTTCAGAACCTCTACCATACCAACGAAAGCCACCCGCACTGGATCGGCCTGGACACGATCACGATTGAATCCGCGGGCACAGGCGCGTGGCAAGTCCGCGTCGCCACGGTGCAGCCCGATCCCAATTTCGTCCGGACGGCGTCGGCGCTTTTGCTGAATCCGCCGGCGAGGTTCGACACCGGCTGGGCGGCCCTGGGCAACTTCTTGGAGTTGGCCATCGCCTCGATCCTCGGGCTCCTCCTGCTGATCGCCGGCGCCGTCGCGTTCTACGTCGCGCGGCGCAAGGAACGGCGATGAACGGTCGGGCCGCGCTTGCGGAGACGCGCGACCGCGACGCTGCAACGGTCAAGGAAAATTTGACCGATCGTAAAATAGTTCAAGATTGACATAGTCTCGTGCTGGTCCTAAGAGTGAGTGGTCGCCGGCACGGGTTTCCTGTCATGCGGTTGGCGAAGCAGACAGAGTTCTCCTACGCCGTGAAGCCATGAAAACCAGATTGGCCGAACAGAACAGAAGAAAGAGGGTTACGCTGGCGGACATCCCGCGGGTGGGGCGGGGGACGCCGGCGGGGGAGTGGTTTCGGCGTTACTGGGTGGTGGTGGGGACGGTGCGGGATTTGCGCGATATTCCGCAGGCGGTGCGGGTGTTGGGGGAGGAGCTGGTGT
>DATLYW010000019.1 GCA_035574315.1 Candidatus Zixiibacteriota bacterium | reverse complement strand
CGCTACCCGCCGGTGGGCACGGCGATCTCCGAGCGGATGGCGGAAACGCTCAAGCGGAGATGGCAGGAATACGGATTCTGAGGTCCGGCCGATCGGCGCCGTGCGACCGCGGGCGAAGACCCGCCGCGGGCGCGGCGGCCGAAAGCGGGGGGCGGTGGTCCCAGGGCTTCGGGGTGAGGCGGGTGGGGAAGCTGGCGCTCGGGGGGCGAGCCCCGGACATGGACTTCGAGCCCTCGGCAAACGAGCAATTCCGAACGGTGGTGCGATGAACGAGAAATCGGCTTCGATCGACCGAACCGTGTGGTTCGAGCAATCGGCGCTTCGCTTCGCCGCCCCGTGGCGCGTGGCGTCGCTGCCGATGCTGCTGTTGCTGCTTGTCGTCGGCTTCCTGGTGCTGACGCCGCTGGCGCTGATGATCTTCAACAGCTTTCAGATCGCCAGACCCGGCGAGGAGATCGTCTACGGGACCGAGGGGTGGATCAAGGCCTTCACCACGCCGGGGATCCTCGACGCAATGGTGAACACGTTCAAGCTTGCGATCACGCGCCAGGCGATCGCGCTCGCGATCGGCGCCTTCTTCGCCTGGCTCATCGCGCGGACCGATCTGCCGATGAAAAGGGGGCTGGAATTCTTTTTCTGGCTCTCGTTTTTCCTGCCCGCGCTGCCGGAGACGATGGGCTGGATCCTGCTCCTCGATCCGAAGTACGGCGTCCTCAACCAGGCGCTGCTGTCGCTCGGTGTGATCGGCCAGCCGCTGTTCAACATCTATTCCTTCTGGGGCATCGTTTGGGCGCACCTCGGCGGCAGCGTGAGCGTGAAGGTCATGCTGCTGACCCCGGCGTTCCGCAACCTCGACGCGGCGCTCGAGGAATCCTCGCACATTTGCGGCGCGGGAGGCGGCCGCACGTTCTTTCGAATCGTGGTGCCGGTGATGATGCCGGCGATCCTGGTGACGACGATCCTCGGCGTCATCCGCTCGCTGGAAGCCTTCGAGATCGAGCTGCTGCTCGGAACCCCGATCGGGTTGCAGGTCTATTCGACGAAGATCCACGAGCTGGTGACGTGGGAGCCGCCCCAGTTCCCGCCCGCGATGGCGTTGAGCACGGTCTTTCTCGCCGTCCTTCTCGGAATGGTGGCGCTGCAGCGCCGTTACATCGCCAGGCGCAGCTACGTGACGGTCTCGGGGCGGGGCTTCAGCGTGCGGCCGACCCGGCTCGGGCGCTGGCGCTATCCGGCTTTCGCGCTGGTGCTGCTGTTCGCGCTCGTCATAACGGTCGTGCCGACGTTCCTGCTGGTGGCCGGCACGTTCATGAAGCTGTTCGGCTTCTTCCACATCCCCGAGCCGTGGACGCTCGACAACTGGCGCGCGACGCTGGAGGATCCCGTGTTGCTGCGCTCGCTCGGCAATACGATCGCGCTCGGGATCGGTACGGGGGCCGTCGGCGTGTTTTTCTACTCCGCAATCGCCTACTTCATCGTACGGACGTCGCACCGGGGGCGGTGGCTGCTCGATTTCCTTTCGTGGCTGCCGTGGTCGATCCCCGGGATTCTCCTCGGCATCGCCCTGCTGTGGACGTTCCTGCAGACGAAGATCTTCCTGCCGCTCTACGGCACGATCTACCTGCTGATGATCGCCATGGTCATCAAGAGCATGCCGTTCGGCACGCAGGTGATCAAAAGCGTGCTGATCCAGCTGGGGAGCGACCTCGAGGAGGCCTCGAGCGTCTGCGGCGGGAGCCGGCTCGACACGTTCCGCAGGGTGCTCTTCCCGCTCATGATGCCCGCGCTGATCACGGTGGGCCTGGTGGGCTTCATGTCGGCGGCGCGCGACATCAGTACGGTGGTGCTGCTCGGCTCAGGCCGGTCGCGGACCCTGTCGCTGCTGATGCTGGATTTTGCGGCGGGGGCCGAGTTCGAGAAAGCGACGGTGGTGGCGGTGATGATCGTGGGGCTCGTCGTCGGGGCGGCCCTGCTCGCGCGCGCGCTCGGAGGCAACGTGGGCGTACGAGAGTAGCGACGGCTGATGTGGCGGGCGGAAAAGCGAGCTTGACAACTCCCGCCCCGGTGATAGGATCGGGCCGCGATGATCGGGCGCCTGACCGCAGCGTGCCTCTGCCTCCTGATTGTCCACGCCGGAGCCGCAGCTTCGTACGCCGTGCTCCTGGAGTACCGGGCGTCGCCGGCGCTTCATTTCGGTAGTTCCATCTTCTCCGTCGATCCCGTCGACGATTTCGCCGACCCGGGCTATCCCGAGGGGGTGGCGGCCAACGCTCTCCAGAGCCGGGCGATCTTCAAGTTGGCGCTCGGCGTCAAAGTGAAAAAAGTCCAGCTCAGGGAGCCCGCCCGCTCCACGTTCCAGCGTTCATCCGCGAGCTCTTCCGCTGCGGGAGAGCTCTACCAGCAACAAAGAGTATTGCGAATCTAGGAAGCGCTCCGGCGGAGTTCCGCCCGGCGAGCCCGGCTCGGCCGCGGCTTGCCGCAGGTGGATTCCTACCGTCCGCTTTCGGCGCGGGAGCCGGCCGTGGGGCCGGCGATCGTCCGATTCGAAATGCGCGATCCAAGGAGGATCGCGATCGCGGCCGCGGGCGGTTGTTCGATCGACACGTATCGGCGGGCCGAATGGGGCGCCGCCCAACAGGACCCGCAGCGCGGGGTTGTCCGACTGCCGGCGAGCCCGGGATCCCGGGAACCAAGCGGCGGTCCGGCTGCCCGAGCCCGGGGAGAGGAACCATACAATGGAATTTCGGACGATGTACGACGGCGATCCGGTGGCGTCAGAGCAGTACTTCAACAGCTTCAAGAGGAAACGCTCCCTCGAGCCCGAAAAGGAGCTGATGCTGGCGATCCTTTCAGATGCAATCGACTGCTTCTGGAAATACGGCGGGGAGAGCGGCGCGGGCAGCAGGCTGTTCAAAGAGGCCAGGGACTGGATTTTCGATCCGGACGACGAGGAGCCTTTTTCCTTCGTCAATATCTGCGAGGCGCTGAGTCTGGATCCCGACTACATCCGCCGGGGCATTCTCCGCTGGCGAGAGCGCCGCGAGGACGCGGGGCGCCGGGGCGACGCCAAGGCCTGCCTCAAGCGTATGCGCCGCAGCCCGAAAGGCTCGGGCAAATGCCGGGTGCGCCCCCGGCGTGCCGCCGCGAACGCCAAATAGAGCCGGTCGAACCGGGGCGAGAACGGCCGGGTGTGCTCAGGGTTTCCTGGAAATGAGGGATTGCCATTTTTCGCTGACCCGGCGGCGGAGATCGGGGCTGAGAGCGTTCACCGGCGGGAAGCGGTCCTTCCAGGCATAGGGCCGGCAGGCGTTCAGGATCGCGCGGCTGTTGACGAAGTTGCCCGCGTCGCGCTGGTCGGGATGCATGGCCGGATCGAGAGGCGTGCTCCAGCAACCGTCGATCACCGTGAGCGCGGTTTTGGGGTCGCAGCGCGTCGAAACCGCCCAGATCACCTCGCGCAGATCCGACGGGTCGATGTCTTCATCGACGACCACCACGAACCTCCCGTGGTAATTTCCGGCGCGCGAGCCCAGCGCGGCCACGGCGGCTTGCTGGGCGTGGCCGTGGTAGCGCTGCCTGATCGAGATCACGATGAAAGGGGCTCCTCCGGCGGCTGCGGAGCCGCCGACGAAGCACCACACGCCGCGCACGTCGGGCACGTCGGCCTTCTCGAGGTAGTTCCAGATCGCGGCGGCACCGATGGGCACGCCGAAGGTGATGAACGGCGGCTTCATGGGAGGCGCGCCGCAAAGGATCGGGTCGGTCCGGTAGTAGAGCGCTTTAACGCGGATGATCGGCTCGTTCGCCGCCCCGTGCGCGTAGTAGCCGGGCCACTCGCCGAACGGCCCCTCGAGATGGACCTCCTCGGACGGCGGCGGGACTTCCCCTTCGATGGCGATCTCGGCGGTCGCGGGAATCGGGAGCCCGGTGAACCTGCCGCGGATGACCTCCACGGGCGAGCCGCGCAAGCCGCCGCAGTAGTCCAGCTCCGAGACCCCGTAGGGAACCGACTGGCCGGCGACGAGAAAGAGGAGCGGCTCCTGGCCGAAGGTTACGACCACGGGGCAAGGCCGGCCCTTCTCCCAGTATTTTTCCCGCATGATGCGGGCGTGGTGCCCCGGCGACACGTAGAGCCCGAGCGTCGTTCGGTCGTGGACCTGCACGCGGTAGATGCCCACGTTCACCCAGCCGCCTTCTTCGGGCTCGGCGGTGATGACGCAATCCGCGGTGCCGATGTAACGCCCGCCGTCCAGCTCGTGCCAGTGCGGCGCGGGGAAAAGGGTCATGTCGATCTCGTCGCCCGTCCGCACGTTCTCCAGGATCGGCCCGCTCTCGACCCAGCGCGGCGGGATCGGCTTGACGGCTTTGAGCAGCTCCTTCCATTTCGCGACGAGCTCGATCGGCGCGGCGTCGGCCGCCATGCCGACGGTAAGGCCGGAGCGCGCCGGCGTGTTGATCAGGTTGGAGGCGACGCGGAAAGCCGGGGGATGATCGGGAATACGATCGAAAAGAAGCAGCGGCGAAGGGTCCCGGAACGCGAAGATCTCCGTGAGCGCGCCGATCTCCAGGTTCCAGTGGGCGCCGTGAATCTCCTGCACCTGCCCGAGCGCGCGGCAGGCGTCGATGAATTCCCGCAAATCGTTGAAGGCCACCGTCCCTTCCTTTTTCGAAAAAATCCCCCGATCCGTCTACGCGAGGGGAGCCCCCGCTTCGGCCAGACTTTCCTTCAGCGACCGGCGCTCGGCCTCGGTGAACGGCGCGCACTCCCAGCGGGGAAAGCGCTCGACCGGCAGCCCGCGCAGGCGCATCACCTCGCCGAAAACGCCGCGCCCGTGCGTCCGGACGAAACGGCCGATCACGTGGAGGATCCTCGCGAGGAGGTCGTGCTGGCGGCGCGCCTCGGCGGCGTCGCCTCGCTTGAGCGCGTGGTACAGGGCGACGCAAATTTCGGGAAACGGGCTCGACGGCGGATGGATGGTGCCGCGGACGCCGAGCGAATAGCCGCTGTAGAGGGAGAAGATCGCGCCGGGAAAGACGCCGATCGACGGCGGGAGCGCGAAGACGTATCCGAGCACCGCCTCGTACGGCACGAACGACACCTTGATGCCGGCCAGCGTGGACGCGGGAGCGATCGCCTCCTGGATCTTGAGCACCTTGGGCGGCGTGATGTGCACGCGGGTGGTTTCCGTGTTGTCGTAGATGAAAAGCGGCACGCCGGGTACGGCGCGGGCGATGGCCCGGTAGTGGGCGAGCACCTCGTAGTCGTCGTGCGGATAGTAGTAGGGCGGAACGATCCCGAGGGCGGCGACTCCCAGACCGGCGCCGTGCCTCGCCAGCTCGATCGAAGAGTACGTGTTCGCCGTCCCCACGTGCAGGACCACGGGAGCGCGGCCGGCCACGCGCCGCACGATCCGCTCGGCGACCGTCTTGCGCTCGTCGATCTCCAGGACCATTCCCTGGCCGTGCGTGCCGAGCGGGAAAAATCCCTGGACCCCGGCCGCGAGATAGAAATCGACGAGGGCGTCGACGGCCTTGTCGTCCACGGCGCCGTCGGACCGGAAGGCCACGGGCATGGGGATCAGGATCCCTTCGAGCTTCGCGTCACTTGCCATGGATCTCGGGGCTCACTTCGCGCGGTCGAATCGCGCTATCCATAGCGCATCCGGAAAAAGAATGCCACTCCGGGTAGGAAGCCGCTGCAAAACATGGTAGGCGTGGAAGAAAATCCTCGCGAGGTGAACATGGCGGAGAGGAAAAATCCCATTGTCACGATGTCGACGAGCATGGGCGCGGTGCGCATCGAGCTCTACGCGGACAAGGCCCCGATCACGACGCAGAATTTCCTCGACTACGTCGCGGACGGCTTTTACGACGGGCTGATCTTTCACCGGGTGATCCCCGGCTTCATGATCCAGGGAGGAGGCTTCGACCGCCAGATGAAGCAAAAGCCCACGCGGCCGCCGATCAAGAACGAAGCCGGCAACGGGCTCTCAAACAGGACCGGGAGCGTGGCGATGGCCCGAACCTCGGTGATCGACAGCGCCACGGCGCAGTTCTTCATCAACGTCAGCGACAACGACTTTCTCGACCACCGCGGCGACTCGGCGGAAGAATACGGTTACGCCGTATTCGGCCGGGTCATCGACGGCATGGACGTGGTCCACAGGATCGAGAAGGTCAAGACCGGCAACCGCGGATTCCATCAGGACGTTCCCCTGGAGCCCGTGATGATCCATTCCGTCCAGCTCGAAGGCTGAGCCGCCGGGCTCAGCTCCACGGCGTCTCGCGCGCGGCGTTGGTGCCGGCGATCCTGCCGGCGACGAAGCACTCGGTGATGTTCCCGGCCTCGAGGTAGAGGTGGCCGTAAATCGAGCTGATCTCGCCGGCGACGTAGAGCCGCGGGATGGGCCGCTTCATGGGGTCGAGCACGCGCTGTCGGGCGTCGTGCTCGGGCCCGCCCTGGGTGTTGTTGACGATCGGCCACGCCTCGATCACGTAGTAGGGGGGCGTGGCGATCGGCATCATGGTTCCGGGCGGGCGGCGAAAGTCGACGTCTTCGCCGTCGCGACAGAGCCGGTTCCACCGTTCGACGGTTTCGCGCAAGACCCCGGGGTTGACGTGGATCCGGGAGGCGATCTCGTCGAGAGAGTCGCCTTTCTTGATCCAGCCCTTTTCGACCTCGGCGAGGTTGTCCTGGCTCCAGCGCGCGTCGTAGCGCTCGTCGTTGACGATCGGGATGCCGATCGGCCCCAGGCGCCGGCCTTCCTCGTCGAAGATCAGGTAGCAGGGAATGCGCGGATAGTCCTGGATGTCGGGATCGTAGAACTCCAGCGGCCGCGCGCCGGTATCCTGCGGCGCCGGCGGGTACTCGTCCATGAAGCGGCGGCCAGAGCGGTCGACCGCGATCCAGATCATCTTGCGTTTCTCGTTGCGCGGCCCGGCCCAGACATGGCGTATCGCGAAAGGCAGCTCGGGGAACTTGAAGCCGTAACCGCCGTGGAAGTGCCACATGTGCCACAGAGCGGCGCCGGCCTTTTGCGCCATCTTGATCCCGTCGCCGGTGTTTCCGAGGTAGACGGGGTAGACCGGCTGGGCCTGAAAGTACTGCAGCTTCATGGCGTCGTCGTTCTCGTAGCCGCCGCAGGCGAGAACGACCGCCTTGCGCGCCTTGACCTTCAGCCGCCGTCCGTCGCGCTCGGCAACGACTCCCAGGACCTCACCGTCGGCGCCCGTGATCAGCTCTCGAGCCGGCGCGGCGAGCCATACGTCGATCTTGCGTGCCTTGACGTTGTCGTAGACGACCTTGAACAGCCGGGCTCCGCCGCGGAGCCCCTTGGCCCACGGGAACTCGGAGTAGGCGGGAAAGTCCTTGAGCTTGATCGAGTCGATGTCGCAGGTGCCGGGAAACGGATAGGTGCCGTGTCCCCGGACCTCGGTTTGCGTCGGCTCGGTGCCGCTGACCTTCGCCCAGTCCTTGAGCCAGTCGAGGATCCCGACCATCTCTTCCGCCATGACGCGCAGGACGTCGTCGGGCGTGGTGCCGTTGCAGGTCCGCTTGAGATAGCGGAAGGCTCCCTCGGCGTTGCGCGCGAACGCGACACCCCCGCCGGAGAGGATCGAGATGCCGCCGGGGTGTGGCATCTTCTCGAGGATCAGGACGCTCGCGCCCGCATCGTGCGCGGTGACGGCGGAGACGCCGCCGGCCGCGCCGTAGCCGACGACGAGCACGTCGGTCTCGTGGTCCCAGGTGTCCGGAACGCGATCGCTTTTCAAGGGAGTCCCTCCAGGTGTTTTCGATCGGCCGGCTGCCGCGGGCGAATCCGCGGCGCCGGTCAAAGCCGTTCCTCGAGCCAGTCGAGCATGAACGGGACGTTTTCCGCCCAGTAGTCGTGGCTGCAGTGGATGCGGCCCGCAGGGTCGGAGGCCCCGTAGATCCTCAAGGTCTTGTCCCGCGCGCCGATCTCCTCGAAAAGGCGCTTCGCTCCCTCGACGCTCATCAGGCGGTCCTCGCCGCCGTGGGAGATCAACGTCGGACAGGTGATGTTGCGGGCGATCCCTTTCATGGTGAAGGCGCTGAGCTGCTCCCGGGCCTCGTCGTGGCCGACGCCGCCCAGCAGGCGGCGTACCGTGGGCTGCAGATGCTCACAGAAGTCGTAGAGGTCCTCGAGGATGCTGTAGCAGCCGCTCCAGGCCACCAGAGCCTTGACGCGCGTGTCGTGCGCCGCAATGCGCGGAGCGTAATAGCCCGCCATGCTGATGCCCATCAACGCGATTCTCGCCGGGTCGACCTCGGGCCGGGAGACGAGGTAATCGATGCAGGCCTTGCCGGGAACCTCGTAGTCGGGGCGGGTCTTGATGCCCTTGAGATAGATCGACGAGCCGCGTCCGGGCGTGTCCACCAGCAGCACGGCCCAGCCGCGCTCGATCATCGGGCGCGCGCCGAAGTAGATCTCCTCGGCATAGGAGTCTGCGCCGCCGATAAACAGCACCGCGGGCCACTTCCCCGGCGCCGGATCTCGAGGATGGCAGAAGTAGCCGTCGTACTCCTCCGAACCGCAGCGCACCGCGATCACCTCGATCGGCGGGCGTTGCAGGCCCGCCGCGGCGCGGAAGCATTCCTGCGCCTTGCGGAAGCGCTCCGCCCGATCGCTCTCCCGTTCGGCGGTGAGGAACACGTCGGACATGCGATAGTACTGGTTGGCGCGAAAGAGATGCTCGGCGGCGGTGCGCCGGTGCCCGGCGGCGAGCGCGGCGCGTCCCCGCGCCTCCGTCGCACGCGCGCGCGCAAGCCATTCGCGCTCCCAGCCTTCCTTGTCCCCGGGTTCGATCCGCGCGACGGTGCGGGCGATCTCGAAGACGTCGCCTCCGCCCTGTTGCGCCTGGGCCACGAGGCGGAGCGTCTGTCCGCCGAAGGGATGAGTGGGGGTGAAAAAGTCGAACATGGCGTCCTCCAGCGCGCAGGCCGCTGGCGCGGCCCGCGCCGACCGCGGTCGAGAATAGCGCAAATCGCGGCATTAACAAACTGCTATGGCGCGTTTCCTTCCGGTACCGCCGGGTTTTTCGCTTGACAGCTGCCGCCCGGCTCTGTAGGCTTTTGACGTCAAGGACAGAAAGCTGGAGCCTCCCCCTAGATCCTCGGTAAACCGGCAATCCTGAGGCTCGGCGAAGGGGTAGGGAATAAAAATCCACGGGCCGGCACGTTGGCACGAAAGCCAGTTGCTTTTGCGGAGTCCGCAGAGGGAGCTGGCTTTTTGCTTTTTCGGGTCTCGGCGGGCCCGCGGCGTTGACAGTTTCCCGACGCGTTCAAAACGAGGTCGCCCATGAGTCGATATGATCTGTCGATCGGGATCGGAGGAGCCGCCGGACAGGGTATCGCGACACCGGGAGACATCCTCGCCCGCCTGTTCGTCCGGCGCGGTCTTCACCTGAGCGCATACAACGCGTACCAGTCGATCATCCGAGGCGGTCACATCTTCCTGACTCTCAGGACCAGCGACGAGCCGGTCCTGAGCTTCGGCGACAAGATCGACGTCCTGATCGCGCTGAACCAGGACACGATGGACCGGCACCTGCGGCTGATGCGTTCCGGCTCGGCGGTGCTCTACAACGCGGACAAGATCAAGCCGGGCAATGCGGAGCCCGGCGTGCAGCTCTGCCACTTCTCGGTCAAGGAGCTGGCGCCCGGCGTGAAAGGAGACCTGGTACAGAACACGATCGCGCTTTCCGCCCTGCTGCGGCTGATCGGGGTGGAGTTCAAGGTTCTCGAGGAGATCATCAACGTGCAGTTCCGGCGCAAGGGGCCGACGGTGATCGAGGAGAACCTCGCCGTGGCGCGAGCCGGCTACGAGTACGCCGGCAGCCGATTCCAGCCTTTTCCGTGGCCGCTGCCGGATACGGGAAAGAGGCTGGCCTTTTTCGAAGGCAATCAGGCGCTGGCGATGGGCGGGGCGGCGGCGGGAGTGCGCTTCTACTGCGCCTATCCGATGAGCCCGTCGTCGGGCGTCCTGCACTGGATGGCGCGCCATGCGCGGCAGCTCGGGATCGTGGTACGCCAGGTCGAAGACGAGATCAGCGTCATCAACATGGCGATCGGCGCGGCGCATGCCGGCTGCCGGGCGATGTGCGCCACGTCGGGCGGCGGCTTCGCGCTGATGAGCGAGGCGCTCGGATCGGCGGCGATGATGGAAATCCCGGTGGTGTGCATCAACGTCCAGCGGGCCGGGCCGGCGACGGGCGTGCCGACGAAAACCGAGCAGGGCGATCTCTGGCAGGTGATGGGAGCGGGACAGGGGGACTATCCGCGCATCATCGTCGCGCCCACCAACATCCCCGACTGCTTCAAGACGGTGCCGCGGCTGTTCAACCTGGTGGACAGGTTCCAGTGCCCGGGGATCATCCTGTCCGACCTGCTGCTCTCGGAGGGCCGGGCGAGCGTCGATCCGGCGGAGCTGGACTTCAACGTACCGATCGACCGGGGGGAGGTCATCGGCCTCAACGGCGCTCTCGCGCCCGACGGAGGCTACAAGCGCTACCGGCTGACCGAAAGCGGGGTGTCGCCGCGCGCGCTGCCGGGAACTCCCGGCTACATGCACACGGTGGCGACGGACGAGCACGACGAGGACGGCGTGCTGATCAGCGACGAGTACACGAACCCGCACAAACGGCGGGCGATGCACGAGAAGCGGATGCGCAAGATGCAGGGAATTCTGGCGGAGATCGAGCCGCCGAAGCTGTTCGGGCCGGAGGAGGCGCAGGTGACGCTCGTCGGGTGGGGCTCGACGGAGGGGGTGATCCGCGAGGCGATGCAGCGGCTCGCCGCGGACGGCATCGCGGCGAACAACCTGCAGGTCAAGTGGCTGGTGCCTTTTCACGGCGAGGCGGTGACCCGGCTCCTGACGAAGGGGGCGAAGACGATCATCGTCGAGAACAATTACAGCGGCCAGTTCGCGCGCTATCTCCGGTCGGAGACCGGGCTGGCGGCCGACGGCCACATCCGGAAGTACGACGGCGAGCCTTTCATGCCGCACCACATCGTCGACGGCGTGAAGGCGATTTTGTCCGGCGCGCAGCGGGTCTACGTGCCGGTGCACGAGATCATGGTGTGAGCAGTCGGCGGCCGGGCGGCGCAAGAGGACGCCGGTCGGGCGCCGACGGAAGCTCGAGGGGGTGTTATGAGCGTATCACCGACGGAAGGGCGGCGCGAGGCGCGGCCCGCGGGGGCCGGTGCGGCGGCGCGGACGACGGTCAAGGATCTCAAAGGAAGGGTCGAGCCCGACTGGTGTCCGGGCTGCGGCGATTTCGGGGTCCTCAGCGCTCTCAAGCAGGCGATCGTCGAGCTGGGGCTGCAGCCGCACGAGGTCATGGTGATCAGCGGGATCGGCTGCTCCTCGAATCTCCCCGGCTTCATCAACACGTACGGCATGCACACGCTGCACGGCCGGGCGCTGGCGGTGGCGACGGGAGCGCAGCTCGCGAACCACGAGCTCAAGATCGTGGTGACGGGCGGGGACGGCGACGGCTACGGAATCGGCGGCAACCATTTCCTCCACACGATGCGGCGCAACGTCGATCTGACCTACATCGTGATGAACAACCAGATCTACGGGCTCACCACGGGACAGGTCTCGCCGACGAGCGTCAAGGGAATGAAGACGAAGAGCACGCCGGAGGGGAGCATCGAGAACCCCATCAACCCCATCCCGCTGGCGATCGCCGCCGGGGCGACCTATGTGGCGCGCGGCTACACCGGCCAGGTGAAGCACCTCGTCGAGCTGATCAAGGGCGGTATCCGCCACCGCGGCTTCGCCCTGATCGACGCCTTCAGCCCGTGCGTCACCTTCAACCACGACAATACCCACGACTTCTTCAAGCAGCGCACCGTCAAGCTCGAGGACCGCGGCCACGATCCAACGAACTTCGCGGCGGCCATGGAGCAGGGGTACCGCTGGGGCGATGAGATCCCCATCGGGCTTTTCTGGAAGCGCGAAGACATCCCCAGCCTCGACGAGCTCGAGCCCGTCCTCGCGGAGGGAGGGCCGCTGGCGCGTCGCCCGCTCGGAGTGCCGCCCGACGTCGCCCGGTCGCTCATCCGCGACCTGATGTAACCCGCCGTCGCTGTCAAGTTCTTTTCGGCGCCGCCTCTTGCACTGCAGGAGGGCTCGGATTAGATAGAGGCTTGCCGAAAGGAAGGCGAGGATGAAATCGGGTTTCCGCATCATGGATTCCGACATGCATCTGCGCGAGCCGGCGGACCTCTGGGAGAAGTACATGGAGCCGCAGTGGCGCGATCGAGCGCCCAGGATCCTGAGCTCGACGGCGCGGAGCTCGGCGATGGTGATGATCGACGGCAAGATCCTGCGGGGCTACTCGCCCACGTATCGCGGCGGGATTTTCGACGCTTCCAGGATCGACCGGGAGATCGGCGGGGCGCGCGCCCGGGGATTCGACGCCGTCTCGCAGCTCGAGGCGATGGACCGCGAGGGGCTGGACGTGGCGGCGCTCTATCCGTCGATCGGCCTCGGAGTCCTGATGCGCAACGAGATCGACCCCGGGCTCGCGGCGGCCATCGCCCGGGCCTACAACAACTGGCTGCACGATTTTTGCCAGGCCGATCCGAAGCGGCTCAAGGGGGTGGCGATGATCTCGCTGCACGACGTCACCGAGGCCGTGAAGGAAGCGACGCGCGCGGTGCGCGACCTGGGGTTCGTGGGGGTGTTCGCCCGGCCGGAGCCGTTGCGCGACCTGCCGTGGCACTCTCGCTACTACGATACCCTCTGGTCATGTCTGGAGGAGCTGGGCGTGCCGATCGGGTTTCACTCGGCCGCCGCCCTGGGCGAGCTGCCGCAGGCGGGCGACCGTTTCGGCGACAACCTCCTGCTTCGCCACGTCTGCGCTCATCCGATGGAGAACATGCTCGCGCTCGTCGACGTGGTGGGCGGCGGCGTGCTGGAACGCCATCCCAAGCTCAAGGTTGCCTTTCTGGAGTGCTACTGCGGATGGCTCTCGTTCCTGCTCCATCGCCTGGACAACGCCATGGCCAAGGGGCGATTCCCGACCGCAGGCGCCTTGAAGCCGAGCGAGTACTTCAAACGACAATGCTGGATTTCGACCGAGCACGAGCGTGAGCTGCCGATGATCATCGAGCTGCTGGGGGACGACCGCATCGTGTTCTCGACCGACTATCCGCACGGCGACTCGGACTTCCCTCACGCCGTCGAGGAGTTCCTCGAAATCGACGGCGTGACGGCGGAAAGCCGCAGAAGGATCCTGTGGGACAACTGCGCTCGCCTCTACGGTCTCGACGGAAAATAGGCCGGCGTCCTGCCGAGCCCGGAATCGCGCGTCTCGGGTCCCTTGCCCTGATGGCGGCGTCGAAGCCGAAAACCGCGGACCCCGGACGTCGGACCCCTGGACCTCGGAATCTGATTCGGAGGTGAAACTTGCCGTTCAGCACGATCGGTAAACCGCTCCCGCGCATAGAGGGCGAAGGGAAAGTCACCGGCAAGACGCAATATGCGGCGGATCTCCGTCTCGACGGGTTGCTGTGGGCCAAGGTGCTGCGCAGTCCGTTTCCGCACGCGCGTATCGCGTCGATCGACGTCTCCCGCGCCAGAAGGCTGCCGGGCGTGCGCGCGGTTCTCACCGGCGCGGACGTCGCCGGAATCTATGTCGGGACGCGCGTGAAGGACCAGCCCGTTCTCGCGGGCGACCGCACGCGCTTCGTCGGCGATCCGGTGGCGGCTGTAGCAGCGGAGAGCGAGGAGATCGCCGAGCAGGCGCTCGAGCTGATCGACGTGATTTACGAGGAGCTTCCCTGGGTTTGCGATCCGCTCGCGGCGCTCTCGCCCGATGCTCCGCTCATCCACGAGGACCGCGCAAGGTACAAGAACGCTCCTCCGGTTCCCGAGGGGGTGCCGACGCACAACCTGCAATCCTACGTCCAGTGGAAAAACGGCGACCTGGAGGCCGCCTTCCGTAAGGCGGCCAGGGTCTTCACCCACACCTTCCGCACGCCCCTGTCGTTTCACGGCTATATCGAGCCGCACGCCTGCGTGGTGCAAGTTCACGCCGATGGACGGGTCGAGGTCTGGGCGTCCAACAAGGGACCGTGGGGTCTGCGTGACCAGATGGCCGCGGATTTCGGCATTCCGAAGGAAAAGATCAAGGTCCACGTCATGCACGTCGGAGGCGATTTCGGGGCCAAGGCTTCGCTCATCGACGTGCCGATCTGTTACCACCTCGCGAAAGCCGCCGGCCGCCCCGTCAAGCTGGTGCTGGAGTATAGCGAAGAGATCCTGGCCGGAGGCCATCGGCATCCCGCCGTGATCGAGCTACGGACGGGGGTCGAGTCGGACGGCAGCCTCGCGGCGATCGATGCGCGCGTGTATTTCAGCGGGGGCGCCTATGCCGCGCAGAAGGCCAATCCGCAGGTCACGGTCCTCGGCGGGCGGCGGCTGGCGAGCATGTACCGCGTGCCGGCGATCCGGGTGCAAACCTACTGCGCCTACACCAACCACGTGCCGTGCACCCAGACGCGCACGCCCGGAAGCCCGCAGATCGTCTTCGCCTTCGAGTCGCAGATGGACATCATCGCCCGCGAGCTGGGGATCGATCCGGTCGAGCTGCGTCGGCGCAATCTGCTGCGGGACGGAGACAGCTCGCCGATGGGCGAGAGATGGCAGCATATTCTCGCCGGCGAGACGCTCGAGCGCGCCGTGCGCGCTTCGGGCTGGACCAGGCGGAAGCGGGGCAAAAACCGGGGCTGGGGGGTCGCGCTCTACGAGCGCGGCGCGCCGGAGGGCAAGGCGAGCGCGGCGATCACGCTCGAGGCGGACGGGGGCGTCACGATCCTCACCGGGGTGCCCGACGTCGGTCCGGGGTTCTATACGATCATCCAGCAGATGGTGTGCGAGACGCTGGGGCTCGCGCCGGGGCGGGTACGAGTGACCTTCGAGGATACCGACAGCCTGCCGTTCGACCCCGGCACCGGCGGAAGCAAGCAGACCAACACCTCCGGCCATGCCGTTTACCAGGCGGCGCGCGAGGTGCGGGAGCGCCTGGCTGCAATCGCGGCGCGCCTCCTGGGCTGTGCTTCAGAGCAGGTGACGCAGCGCGGCGCGAAGTTCGTCGGCCCGGGGGGGAGGGCGGTCGGCGTCGAGGCGGCGATCGCGCGCGCCGTCGAGGAGAACGGCGGCCCGGTTTCGCACCTGACGATGTACGAGCCGAAGGATCTGCCCAAGGTGACCGGTTTCACGGCTCAGGTGGCCGAGGTGGAGGTGGACCCCGAGACCGGGCATGTCCGGGTCCTGGGGCTGACCACGGCCCACGACACCGGGGTGGTGCTCAACCGGCTGACGCTGCAGGGGCAGATCGACGGCGGGGTCGTGACCGGGCTCGGGTTCGCCCTCGTGGAGGAAAATCCGCTCGGCGACGGCAGGATCGCGACCGCGAACCTCGGCGAATGCAAGCTGCCGACGATCCGCGACACGCCCCCGCTGAGGACAGTGCTGATCGAGACGCCGACCGGACCGACGCCGTTCGGCGGCAAGGCGATCGCCGAGAATCCGAACGTTCCGACCGCCGCGGCGATCGCGAACGCAGTCGCCGACGCGGTCGGCGTTCGTATCTTCGAGCTGCCGATCACCGCCGAAAGAGTCTACCGCGGGCTGCACGCCGAGAGCTGAGCCGGCCCGGGTCAGGCCGACGAGGGGCGATCCGACAGCGCCTCGATGAAACGGCGGTGAGCGGGGGTGAGGACGCGGTCCTTCCGGTAGATCAACAGCACGTCGATCCGGCCGAACATCCTTTCCAGATCGCGAACGACGAGATCCCCGTCGATCTTTCCCCGAACGCAGATCTCATGCACCAGCCCGACGCCGAGGCCCAGTTGCGCGTATTCCCGGATCAGGGAACAACCACCGGCTTCCAGCACGGTGCGCATCTCGAGCCCTTGAGCCGCGAAGGCACGATGGACCACGCGCCGCGTCACCGAGTACTGCGAGGGCACAATCAGGCCCTGGGCGGCGAGGTCGCGAAGCGACAAGCGGGTCCGGCCGGCGAACGGATGGCCGGCGGGGAAAATCGCCGCGACCGTGGACGTGAACAGGCGCAAGGCGGCTATCCAGCGCGGGAGCTTGAGGAACCTGCCAATGGCGATGTCGGCCTGGCCGTCGAGGATCAGGCGAAGCGACTCGGGGGAAGGGCTCACCAGGACGCTCAGGTTGACCGCGGGGTTCTGTTCAACGAACGACGCGACTCGCGGCGCGAGGTAGTGCGCCAGGTCGACTCCGACCAGGACGGAAAGGCTGCCCTTGCAGGCTTCGTCGTCGTCGCGCAACAGCGCCACGCTGTCGTCGATCTGCTGCAGGATGCGTTGGGCCTGGGCGAGCAGGACCTTGCCCTTGGCCGAGAGCACGAGTCGATTCGGCTTGTGCTCGAAGAGCGGCACGCCGATCTCCCTTTCGAGCTGCTTGAGGCGCAGCGACACGGTGGCGGGGCTGAGCTTGAGCTTCTGAGCGGCCTGGAGCAGGCTCGCGTTCTGGGCGACGAGGCAGAAGGTTTTCAGGCGATCGAGATTCATCGCGGGCTCCCCGGTCGCCATTGAAGCGGGAGGGGCAATCCGTTGGCGGCGAAGGCGATGGGCGTGCGGCGGCGGCTCATGGCCGAGACCTCCCGCGGCGGCTCGAGTTTTGTATTAATTAAATCTAGGACATCAAAATATTAAATCTTGACAAACGTCAAGAGGCTCCATAGAGGGGAAAAAAGGGCTGCCTCTCCGAAGAGGCCGCGGTTCCGGCCGGGTTCCCGAATCCCGGGGCAGAAAGGAAAGAGACATGAGGTTACGCCTGCATCTCCTCCAATGGTCTTTCCAGGTCGTTCTGCTGGCGGTTTTTCTGGCGCCGGGCGCCCGCGCGCTGGGTCAGAGCGCGCACGAGGCGAGGCTGGTCGAGGGAGCGAAAAAGGAAGGCGGGCTGGTGTGGTACACCGCTATGTCGGTCGATACCGCCAAACCCCTGGTCGACGCCTTCGAGAGAAGGTATCCGTTCGTCAAGGTCCGTTACATCCGGGCGGGAACCGCACAGATGATCAATCGCGTGGTTACCGAGACGCTCGCCGGGCGGTGGGAATTCGACGCGGTCACGGTTCTCGGAATGGACGCGCTGGTGCGGCGAAACCTGTTCACGCCGTACTTCTCACCCGAACGTGAGGCTTTCTTCGATTTTCTGAAGGACCCGGCGGGCCGCTGGCACGGTCTCTATCACAACCATGTGGTCCTCGCCTACAACACGCGTCTGGTGCCGGAAAAGGAGGCGCCGCGGGACTACCCCGATCTGCTGAATCCGAAATGGAAAGGCAAGATCGGCATGGACAGCCGCGATTACACCTGGTTCGGGACCCTGGTTCACGCGTGGGGCCGCGACCGCGCCGTGGCCTACATGAAGCAGCTCGCGCGCCAGGAGCCACAGTTCCGTACGGGCCACGCGCTGATCGCGCAGCACGTGGTCGCCGGGGAGTTTCCGCTCGGTTGGGTCTACTCGTTTCGCGTCGAGACGATGAAGAAGGAAGGAGCCCCGATCGAGTGGGTCGCGACCTTCGATCCGATCGTGGTGGAGATCGGCGGCATCGCGCTCAGCGCGAGGGCGAAAAACCCGAGCGCCGCGAAGCTGTTCATCGATTTCGTCCTCTCGCGGGACGGTCAACGGGTCATTCTGGCGAGCCAGCGCATCCCTTCGCGCAAGGACATGCAGACGCCCGGGGCGAAAGCGGACCAGAGCAGGCTCAAGGTCCGGCCGGTGCCCGACGAGGTGGAAGAGAATCTCAAACAGTACGCCGCGGAATACCGCGAGCTGTTCCAGATCAAATAGAGGGGGACAAGAATGAGTCAGCCGGCGCACATCGTCGAAAAGCCCAGGCCGGAGTGGGGATCGGACGTCATCGTCGAGATGCTCAAAGCCTTCGGGATCGAATACGTCGCGCTCAATCCCGGATCGTCTTTTCGCGGCCTCCACGACTCGCTCGCCAATTACGGCGGCAACCGCATGCCCGAGATGATCCTCTGCCCGCACGAGGAGATCGCCGTCGGGGTCGCCCACGGCTATGCCCGGGCCAAGGGTAAGCCGATGGCCGCGGCGGTTCACAACGTCGTCGGGCTGCAGCACTCCTGCATGGCGATTTACAACGCCTGGTGCGATCGCCTTCCGGTGCTCGTACTCGGAGGCACCGGCCCCACCGACACGGCGCACCGCCGGCCGCGCATCGACTGGGTCCACACGGCGTGCGTGCAGGGAAACCTCGTCCGCGACTTCGTGAAATGGGACGATCAGCCGGCGAGCGTCGAAGCGATCCCGGAGTCCTTCATCCGTGCCTACCGGCTCGCCACCACCGATCCCATGGGTCCGGTCTACCTGTGCTACGACGCCGACATCCAGGAGAAAAAGCTCGACGGCGAGGTTCCGATTCCGTCTCTCGAGCGCTATCCCGCGCCGCTCCCGTTGCAGGCGCCGGAAGAAGGCCTCGAGAAAACGGTCCGCTGGCTGCTCGAGGCGAAGGCCCCGGTGATCATCGCCGATTGGGTGGGCCGGAGCGAAGCGGGATTTCGGGCGCTTCGGGATCTGGCCGAGCTCCTCGCGATTCCCGTTCTGGACCAGAACGGGCGCTTCAACTTTCCCACGCGCCATCCGCTGAACTTGACCGGCGCGGAGCGCAGGGTTC
Organism: Candidatus Zixiibacteriota bacterium; assembly: GCA_035574315.1. NCBI lineage: Bacteria > Pseudomonadati > Candidatus Zixiibacteriota > Candidatus Zixiibacteriota bacterium. The sequence continues at coordinate 84,227 of DATLYW010000019.1, read as the reverse complement.
TGCCTCGAACCGATCTCGTGCTCGCGCTCGATGTTCCCGACCTGGAGGGCGCGGTGGCGCGGCGGGTGCAGGATCACGGCAAACGCGCCACCGTGAACCTGCTGCCGGCGGAGGCAAAAGTCGTCAACGTGGGGCTCGATGACCTGCTCGTTCGCGCCTGGTCGCAGGAGTTCAACCGGCTCCGGCAGGCGGATCTCTCGATCATGGCCGATACCGCCGTGTTCCTGCCGGAAATCGTGCGCCGCTTGCGGACGGCCAGGGAGACGCTCGCCAAGATCGGGCCCGAGATCGAGAGCCGGCGCGCCGAGTGGTCCAGGATCAGCGAGGAACAGAGAATCGCACGCGAGGAGCGGACGCGCGCCCGCTGGAACGACAAGCCGATCGCGCTCAGCCGGGTGTTTACCGAGCTGAACGACGCCCTGAAGGGCGAGGATTGGGTCTACACCAACAGCACCCGCTACGGCGCCGAGAATTTTTACATCGACGCGGACAGGTTCAATCAGATTCTCGGGAAATTCAAGGGCGGCGGGCTGGGCTACGGGCTCCCCGCTTCGCTGGGAGCGACGCTCGCGCACCGCAACAGCGGCAAGATCTGCGTCGACTTCCAGCCGGACGGCGATCTTCTGTTCACCCTCGGCGGGCTCTGGACCGCCTCGCACTACAGCCTGCCGCTGCTGATCGTCGTGTTCAGCAACCGCTCTTACTACAACGACGAGGAGCACCAGGAACGGATGGCGCAGCTTCGGCGCCGTCCGGTGGAGAACAAGGTCCTCGGGATCCGCATCGAAGAGCCGGCCGTGGATTTCGCGACGACGGCGCGCTCCTTCGGTATCTGGAGCCGCGGGCCGATCACCGAGCCGCGTGAGCTGCCGCACGCCCTCGGCGACGCGTTGAAGGTGGTCAAAGACGGTAAACCCGCGCTCGTCGACGTGGTCTGCGAGATGCGGCCCTGAAGGCGGGCGGATGACGGAAGGGCTTCGCGCCTCGTCAGGGACCGTGCGGAGGAGGGCTTGCTTCTTGCACCGACGGGTCGGCGAGGCTCCTCCGTTTCGTCCCGCGGGCATTTTGATGTACTATCGACAGAGCTCCTCCGGGTATGGTCATCGCATCATGGCTGCCCGAATACCTTTGCGGTGGTCCAGTCGTTCGAAAGCTCGATGGTTCGGCCTGAAAACCCGGAACCGGGCTCGCGGGAGGCTTCATGAGGGCCATTGATGTTCACGTCCACCCGAGCACCCGCGGCGTGGATGCCCACGCCTGCCGCTACTTCAGGCGCAACCTCTCCGAGGTGCCGGCGGGCGAGGAGGAATTCGCGGCGCTGTTCGCTCGCCACGAGGTCAGGGCGCTGCTGATCGGCTGGCATCCTTCCACCGTCGCGCAGGAGCCGCGCAACGACAACGATCACGTGATCGACCTCGCCACGCGCCATGCTGGACCGTTCGCCGGAGTTCTGGCCGGGCTGGACATGGGCGCGCGGGATCTCGAAGCGGTCGCGCGGCGTGCCGAGGCGCTTGCGCGCCATCCGCTCGTGAAAGGTTTCAAGTTTCATCCGCCGGACCAGGGCTTCTATCCCTCCGACCGCAGATTCTACGGTGTCTGGGAGGCGATCCAGGCGGCCGGCAAGCCGGCCATGTTTCACGTCGGCTTCACGGTCCTCGGAGCGAACACGGACGGCGGGAGCGGGATCGCCCTGGACTACGGCCGGCCGATCCATCTCGACACCCTGGCGCGGGATTTTCCGAAGATGAAGATCGTGGCGGCGCATCCCGGCTGGCCCTGGGAGCAGGAGCTGATCGGCGTGCTCACGCACAAGCGAAACGTTTACGCCGACACTTCGGGCTATCTCGCCGAGCAGCTCCCCGAAATTTTCCAGAAGGCCATGCGCGGGCGCCTCCAGGACAAGGTTCTGTTCGGCACGGATTTTCCCTATGTCGATCTGGAAAAGGCGCTGGCGAGCCTGGACAGGATCGAGCTGAAGGACTCGGCGCGGGAGAAGATTCTTTTCGCCAACGCGGCGGCGCTGTTCGGGCTCTGAGGGGAGGGAAACAGGGTGCGGCAAACGGTGAAATTGCTTGCGGCGTGGTTGTCTCTGGCGCTTTTCGCTCCGGACGGGGGTCTCGAGGGTGCGGAGCCGCTGCGCGTCCGAGTCGGCTACCCCTCGCCCAGCGCGAGCTTCTCGCCGCTCTTCGTCGCGAAGGAGGGAGGAGCCTTCGAGAAATACGGGCTGGCGCCCGAGCTCTTGTACCTGCAAGGGGTACAGATCACCCAGGTACACGTGTCCGGGCAGGTCGATTTCACCGTTACGGGGGCGCCGCTGCCGTTGCGGGCTGCCGTCGAGGGCGCGGATCTCGTGCTCGTCGCCGGCTCGATCGACAAGTTCATCTACAAGCTGATCGCCCGGCCGGGCATCGGCGCGCCCGCCGGCCTCAAGGGAAAGACCATCGGGATCACGACGTTCGGCTCGCTTCCCGACGTGGCGATCCGGCTGGTGCTCAGGCGCTGGGGCATGAATCCGGACAGCGACGTCACCCTCGTCCAGGTCGGCAGGATGAGCGACATGGTGGTGGCGCTGTCGGCGGGGAAGATCGACGCGGGGGTGATCTCGGACCCGACGTCGTTCCAGGCGGAAAAGATCGGCATGAAGCGCCTCCTGGACATGGCCGACGTCGACGTGGAGTTCGCGAACGTCGCCGTGGCCGTGAGCCGAAGCTACGCGAAGGCGCGGCGGGAGATGGTGCTGCGCTTCCTGAAGGCCTACATCGAGGGAACGCGGCTTTTCATGACCGACAGGGAGCTGGCGGTCCGTGCGCTGCGCAAGTACACCGGCGCCGCGGATCGCGAGATCCTGGAAAAAACCTACGATCTGTTCGCGTCCAAGTACATCAAGAAGGTGCCGGTTCTTTCTGTCAGGAGCGTCGAGAACACTCTGGCCATGATCGCCGACCGGAGCCCGAAAGCGAGGGGGAGGAGAGCTGCCGAGTTCATAGACGCGAGCTTCATCGCCGAGCTCGAGGCGAGCGGCTTCATCCGGTCGGTCTGGCCGTAGCGGAGGTGGCCCAATGAGAAGGACGAGCGTGATACTGGCTATCGCCTTTCTGCTTTTCCTGCCGCTCGACCGCGCGGGAGCCGCGAGCGGCGGGCGGACGCGGCTCCGAGTCGGCTACCCGTCGCCCAGCGCGAGCTTTTATCCGCTGTTCGCGACCCGGGAGGCGGGACTGTTCGAGAAATACGGCTTCGATCCGGAGATGATCTACGTGCAGGGCGTGCAGCTCGTCCAGGTTCACGTTGCCGGGCAGCTCGACGTCTCGACCATCTCGTCGGTCGTCTATCTGCAGGCCTCCGTGGAGGGCGCCGACCTGATTCAGATCGCCAGCTCGATCGACGGCCAGCTGATGAAGGTGATGGTCCATCCGTCGATCACCAGGCCGGCGGACCTCAAAGGACGAACGCTCGCCGTGACGCGCTTCGGCTCGCTCACGGACCTGCTGATTCGCCCGGTGCTGAAGAGCTGGGGACTCGAGCCGCAGAAGGACGTCAAGCTGATCCAGATCGGCAGGATGCCCGACATCGCGACGGCGATCTCCCAGCGATCGGTGGACGGCGGCGTGATCTCGTTTCCGACGTCGGTCCACGCCGAGAAGATGAACATCAAGACCCTGTACGATTTCGCCGAATCGGGTTTCGACATCCCGGCCACGACGGTCGTGATCAGCCGCCGCTACGGCAAGAGCAACCGCGCCGACGTGATCCGGTTCCTGAAGGCTTACGTCGAAGGGACGCAGCGCCTCCTGCGCGACCGCGAGCTGGGCATCCGGGCACTCAGAAAGTACGGCGGCATCAGCGATCGCGAGCTGCTCGCGAGCACCTACGACCTCTTCACGTCGCGCTACATCAAAAAGATCCCCACGGTCAGCGCCAAAGGGGTGGAGAACTCCCTCAGCCTGATTGCGGAGAACAACCCCAAGGCCAGGGGGCGCAAGGCGGAGGAGTTCATGGATACGAGCTTCATGGAGGAGCTGGAGAAAACGGGGTTCCTGAAGTCTGTGGTGAAATGAGAACGAAGAGAAACCTTTCGATTCGGCGGTATGGGTCCGGAGCGGTGCTCGCCGCGGTCCTGACGTGGGTCGCGGCCGCCCCGGCCCAGGAGAAGCTGGAGAAGGTGAACGTCGGCTACAGCGCGCAGGCGGGCGCGTTCGCCCCGATCTGGATCACGAAGGAGGCCGGGCTGTTCCGGAAGAACGGTCTCGACGTCAACCTGGTCTTCATCCCGGGCGGGCCGACGGCGGCCGCGGCGATGCTGGCGGGAGAAGTCCAGGCGGCGGCGATGGCGGGACCGGCGGTGGTGGCGAGCCGTCTCGCGGGGACGGACCTCGTGATGACCGCGGGGATCGTCAACACGTTCGCGTTCCAGATCATCACGGTCAAGAGCATCACGTCGCCAGCGCAGCTCAAGGGGCGGCGCCTCGGCGTCAATCGCTTCGGGACGGCCCCCGATATCGCGGCGCGCTATGCGCTCCGGCACATGGGAATCGATCCCTCGGAGGTTACCATCCTGCAGCTCGGGGAACAGGCGGCCCGGCTCGCGGCGATGAAGGCGGGACAGCTCGAAGCGGCCGTCGTGTTGCCGCCGATCACGACCATGGCGCAGAAGGAAGGCATGAACGTGCTGCTGGACATGTCGGATCTGGGTGCCGAATTCCAGATCACCGGTCTGGCGAGCAGCCAGCGTTTCATCACCCAGAACCGCCCCCGGGCGCTGCGGATGATGCGGGCGTTCGTCGAAGGCATTCATTTCTACAAGACGAGAAAAAAGGAAAGCATGAAGATCATCGCGCAGTACATGCGTACCTCCGACATGGAAGCGGTGGAAGCCACGTACGACTATTTCGCGGGCAAGATCGTGCCCAGGAAGCCGTACCCGACGCTCAAGGGAATCAAGGCGCTGCTCGAGCTGGCGGCGAAGGAGAGGCCGGAGGCCGCGACCGCGCAGCCCGAGCGTTTCGTGAACGTGTCGCTGCTCAAGGAGCTCGACGCCAGCGGCTTCATCGACCGACTCTACCAATGAGGACGGAGAGGGCACGTAAAAACCGGGAAGCGTGAGCTGGAAAGCGGAAACCAGACGAAACTATTTCTGGCATTGAAAGGAGCGAAGAGGGATGGGTAACGCCGCAGCCGGGAAAACCGCGGCGCAAGCGTATCTGGAAGTCGCCGTGGACCACGGCATCGAGTACGTATTCGGGTTGCCGGGCACCAGCGGGCAGGAATTTATCGGAACGATCGCCGAGCAGGAGCGGGTGCGCTTCATCCTCGCGCTGCACGAGACTTGCGTCGTCTCGATGGCGGATGGATACGCGCGCGTGACCGGGAAGCCATCGCTGGCGCAGGTGAGCACGCTTCCGGGGACCGCCAACGCGGTCGGCGCCCTTTACGACGCCTACCGGGACCGGTCACCGGTCGTGGTGACCTCGACGCACGTCGATACGCGAATCGCCGGGCGCGACTCTCACACGGAGGGACGGGACCTGGTGGAGCTCACCAGACAGTTCACCAAGTGGAGCCATGAAGTCCATCGGGCGGACCGGATTCCCGAGATGCTGAATCGGGCGTTCAAAGTGGCCGCCACCCCGCCGACAGGGCCGGTTTATCTCTCGTTGCCGAGCAACCTGCTCGGCGAGACGATCACGACGCCCAATCCTCCGGCCGCGCGCTTTCGCGTGGTGCCGCGGCTCGCGGGCGATCCGGAAGCGCTCGCCGAGGCGGCACGGCTGCTCTGCGGCGCCCGCAGGCCGCTGATCGTGGCGGGGAGCGGCGTGGCCAAGGCGGGCGGGATCGAGGAGCTGGTCCGGCTCGCGGAGGCGGTGGGCGCTCCGGTGGTGATGGAGCCGCGCTACTCGTTTCTCGCGTTTCCGACGACGCATCCGCACAGTTTCCAGATTCCCGAGCGCCAGCCGAGCTTCAGCCTGCCGCTCTGGGGGGAGCCGGATCTGATCCTGGCCGTGGGGTGCCGGCTCATCCGCGAGTACCGCTATCTGGAGGAACCTCCGATCAAGCCGCAGACCCGCTGCATCCACATCGAGGAAGACCCGTGGGAAATCGGCAAGATCTTCCCGGTCGATCTCGGCATCGTGGCGGACGCGAAAAGCGCGTTGAAATCGCTGCTGGAAGCCCTGCCGCGCTTTTCCACGGACGACGCCGGCAGGGCCGAGCGCCTGGAATTGATCCGCAAGGCCAAGGAGCAGGTCAGCGCGGAGCAGCGAGCGCGCGCCCGGCAGGGATGGGACGCCGCGCCGATCAGCGCCGCGCGCCTGGCACACGCCCTCGACCGGCTTGTCGAGCCCGACGCGCTGATCGTCAATGAAAGTCCGACGAGCAAGGATATCCTCACGGCGAACTTTAAGTTTTCGCCTGGCCGCTCTTATTTTTCCAACTCTTCGGGCGGATACCTCGGCTGGGGGCTGGGCGCAGGGATCGGTGCCAAGCTGGCGGCGCCGAAGCGCCGCGTCGTCGCCTGCCTCGGCGACGGCAGCTGCATGTTCGGGATCCAGGGACTCTGGACGCTGGCCAAATACCGCGTGCCGCTTCTGGTGGTGGTTTTCAACAATCGGGCGTACATGGCGGTCAAGAACCAGTTCCGCGGGCCGGAGGAAAGGGTCCGCGCCGCGGCCGAGCTCGGAGCCGAGCTGGTCGGACCGGAAATCAACTTCGCGCGGCTGGCGGAAACCTTCGGCATCTTCGGTCAGCGAGTCGAGGAGCCGGACGCGGTGGAACCGGCCGTCAAACGCGCGCTGGAGCAGCCGGGGCCGGCGCTGATCGACGTGGTCGTGAGTCAGAATACCAGGAAAGACTGAGGGAGGATCCCATGGCCGAGCAGTCCCGGGAAGCTTTTCTTAAGACCTCGCTGGGGGCGGCAAATGCCGCCTACGACATCATCGCCCGCTTGGATCCGGACTATTTCGAAAAGCTCAAAGGGCTCTACGTCGACGGCACCTTCGGCCGGGAAGGAGCGCTGCCGCGGCGCACCAAGGAGCTGATCATGGTCGGGATCTGCTGCGCGCTGCTGCGCCCGCGCGGGATTCGGCTGCACGCCGAGAGGGCACTGGCGCTCGGAGCCTCGCCGCGGGAAATCCTCGAGGCGATGGAGGTCGCCGCGATTCCAGGAGGCATGCCGGGACTCTGGGCGGGCGTCGAGGCGCTCCAGGAAATCCTCGACGCCAAGAAACTGGAGTTCAAATGAGCGGCGCGCTCGACGGTGTGCGTGTGCTCGACCTCTCGCGCGTGCTGGCCGGCCCGTACTGCACGATGTTTCTCGGCGACATGGGCGCCGAGGTCGTCAAGGTGGAGCAGCCCGGCGCGGGCGACGACACGCGCGGCTGGGGTCCCCCGTTCGCCGGCGGCGAGAGCGCCTATTTTCTCTGCGTCAACCGCAACAAGAAAAGCCTCACGCTGGATCTCAAATCCGCCGAGGGAGGGGAGCTGTTGCGCCGGCTGGCGGAGCGCGCCGACGTTCTCATCGAGAACTTCCGCCCCGGAACCATGGATCGGCTTGGATTGGGCGAAGCGGAGCTGCGGCGCCGCAACCCGCGGCTGATCTACGCCTCCTTGTCCGGGTTCGGCGCCGACGGGCCGATGCGCGACTGGCCCGGCTACGACCTCATCGTGCAGGCGTGGGGCGGACTGATGAGCATTACAGGAGCCCCTGACGGAGAACCGCTCAAGGTCGGCGTCGCGATCATCGATCTGGTCGCCGGCTTGATGCTGGGGAAGGCGGTCGTGGCGGCGCTCTTCGCGCGCGAGAAGATCGGAGTCGGGCAGAAGATCGAGACCTCGCTTCTCGAAGCCGAGGTCGCCTCCTTGATCAACGCCGGGAGCAATTACCTGATCGGCGGCCAGGTTCCCGCGCGGTGGGGCAATGCGCATCCGAACATCGTGCCGTATCAGAGCTTTCGGACGGCGGACGGCTATCTCGTGCTCGGCGTTGCGAGCGAAGCGATCTGGCGGCGGTTCTGCCGGGCCCTCGACCGGCCCGACCTGGCCGACGAGCCCAGATTCGCCCGCAACGCCGACCGGGTCGCGAACCGGCAGGCCCTGATCGAGATCCTGTCGGAGATTTTTCTGACCCGGACCACCGACGCCTGGCTGGAGTTGCTGGCCGGGGCGGAAGTGCCGTCGGCCGCCGTCCAGACGATCGACCAGGTTTTCAGCGCGCCCCAGGTGCTGCACCGCGGCATGCTCGTGGAGATCGATCACCCGACCGCGGGAAAGGTGCGCATGGCCGGCGTTCCGGTGAAGTTCTCGGGTACGCCGGCGAGCGTGCGCTTGCCGCCGCCCCTGCTGGGGCAGCACACCCAGGAGGTGCTCTCCGGCTGGCTCGGGATGAGCGCCGCGGAAGTTGCGGAACTGAGGGCAAAGGGCGTCGTATGAAAGGGATGACTTTCGAGCAGTTCAAACCGAAGGACAGGTTCATTACCGAGGGCCGCACGGTCACGGAGCACGACGTCATGCAGTTCGTCACGCTCGTCGGGCTCAACGAGCCGTTGTTTCTGGATCTGGAATACATTCGCAACGAGAGCCTCTACGGCGAGCGCATCGCGCCCGGGAGCCTCACCTTCGGGATGGCCGAAGGGCTGACGGTGCAAACCGGAATCATCCATGGCACGGGCATGGCTTTCGTGGGGCTCGACCGGATGCGTCTTTTCGCCCCGGTGAAGATCGGTGACACGATCCGCGTGGAGATCGAGGTTCTCGACGTCAAGCCGGTTCCCGCCCGGGGCGGCGGCATCGTGCGCTACCGCCAGTGGGTGAAGAACCAGCGGGGGGAGACGGTCATGGAGTACGACGTCGGCCGGCTGATTCGAGGCGGAGCGAGCGCGGAAGAGGGTGCGAAATGAGCGCCGAAAGCCACGCGGGCGTGAAGTTCGGCGTGCTGCTTCCGACGCGGGAGGTGATCCTGTCGGGGAAGCCGGACCCGGCGAGCATCTACGATCTGGGCGACCAGGCGGAAGCGTTGGGGTTTCATTCGGTTTGGGTGGGCGACAGCGTGACCGCGAAGCCGCGTCTCGACGCGCTCTCCACGCTCGCCGCGGTCGGGGCGCGGACCCGGCGCATCCGCCTCGGCACCGCGGTGCTGATCGCCGCCTTGCGCCACCCGGTCCTGGTGGCTCACACGGTGGCCAGCCTCGACTGGCTGAGCCGGGGCCGAGTCGACCTCGGCATCGGCTACAGCCGTCCCAACGATCCGGCCCAGGAGCACGAGTTCGAGGTCCTCGGCCTGTCCGCAACGAAGCGGATCAAGATGAGCGAGGAGCTGGTGCGCATCGTGCGCCGTTTGTGGACGGAAAACGCGGTAACGCACCAGGGCGAATTTTTCCGCTTCGAACGCGTGACGCTGGAGCCCAAGCCGGTCCAGAAGGGAGGGGTCCCGATCTGGCTGGCCTCGAACAACGTCGAGCCGGGGCTGAAGCGCGTGGCTCGCATGGGCGACGGCTGGCTCAACAACATCACGGACCCACGGACCTATGCGGAGTGCCTGGAGAAGATCCGGGGTTACGCGGCCGCCGAAGGGCGAGACCCGGGAAGGATCGAGCCGGGCCTTTACGTCACGCTCGCCGTCGGCGGAAAGGAAGCGATTCTCCAGGGTCAGAGTTTTCTTTCGCGGTACTACAACCGCCCGTACGAAGAGGTCGCCAGAGCGATGGTCTGCCTCATGGGAAGCTGGGAGGAAGTGCTCGATCGGATCGAAGCCTACCGCGAAGCGGGCGCGAGAACGTTCGTGCTGAGGTTCGCGACGAGCGATCAACTGGGCCATCTGCAGGCCTGCGCCGAGGCGCTGAAGCAGCGCGGATATCTGTCGAGCTCGTGACGTATCAACGCGGGATATCGAGCACGATCTTTCCGAACTGCCGGGCCTGCTCCATGCGCTCCTGGGCGGCGGCCGCTTCCGAGAGCGGAAAGACGCTGTCGATGATCGGTTCGATCCGAGCGACCTCCAGAAAGCTCAGAAGTCGGCGAAACTCCTCGCGGCTGCCAAGCGTCGAGCCGTAGATCTTGAGATACTTGCCGGCGATCGCCTCGAGGTCGTCCAAGGGCTCGGCGCCTGCGGTGGCGCCGCAGGTCACCAGCCGCCCGCCGCGCGCCAGAGAGGCGAGGCTTTTCGTCCACACCTCTCCTCCCACGCAGTCCAGAACGACATCGACGCCCCGGCCACTGGTCAGCTCGCGCGCCGCCTCGGCGAAATCGGTCCGGCGGTGGTGCACGACGTGATCGGCTCCCAGATTGCGCGCCCGCTCGAGCTTCGCGTCGCTTCCGGAAGTCACGATAACTCGCGCGCCGATCTTCTTTGCGAGCTGGAGCGCGGCGCTAGCGATTCCGCCGCCGATCCCGATGACCAGCAGGGTTTCGCCCGGCTGCAGTCGAGCGTTGGTCACGAGCATGCGCCACACCGTAATGAACACCAGGGGAAAAGCCGCGGCCTGGTGAAACGACATGTAAGATGGGACGGAAAAGCAATTTTCTTCGACGGTCTTGACGTACTCGGCATAGGTGCCGTCCAGCCGGCTGCCCAGGCTGCGGATGCGGATGCACATGAAATCGCGCCCGGTGAGACAGAACTCGCAGCCGCCGCAGCCGGTGAACGAGTAGAGGCAGACCCGGTCTCCGGGCTTAACGCTGCGCACGCGGTCGCCCACCTCGGCGACCACCCCGCTCCCGTCGGCGCCGAGGATATGCGGCATCGGAACCTCGATTCCCGTAACCCCCATCCGTGTCCAGATATCGACGTGGTTCAGAGCGGCGGCGGCGAGCCGCACCAAGACCTCGTTCGGGGCGTTGATGGCTGGCAGGGGAGCTTCTTCATAGCGGAGCTTGTCGACGCCGCCGTGCTCGTGGATGCGAACTGCTTTCAAGCGAGACTCCTGTTCGTTTCGGGCGATTTGGCCGGCGGCTTGCCGGAGCGGCTCGTCCTCGAGCGGCGGAGGCAGCCCTTCTCCGGGACCGCCGGCCGATACCCCGGGATGCTTTCAAACGATGGGGAAGCTTCCGGAAGCGCCGCGCGGCCTTCGCGCGGTCGAAGATTCAGCGGTTCATTATAAGGGCAAATTTTCGCTTTTTCGAGTCGTCTGGGCGCTCGCGGCACCGGGGAAACGGGCGGTTGGGCGGGCCGGCGACAGCGAAAAAACGGATACGACGATTGGGCGCCCGGTTCGCTATGGCCTTCTTATTTCTCGTCGACCGTACCCGTCGACTCATGGGGCGGCCTTTCGTGCCGAGCGGCGATCTGATAAGGTAAGCGCCGCGCCCTTCGCGCAGGAGCTTGTACGATGAAAAAACGAATTCTCGCGGTGACATCGGCGGTCGTTTTCTCGCTGGCGCTTGTCAGAACGCTCGCCGTCTGGGCGCAAACGTCGTCACGCTCCAGGCCCGCCGCGATCACGGTTTACGCGAGCCCGACCTGAGGGTGTTGCAGCGGGTGGGTCGGGCACCTGCAAAAGAACGGCATGAGCGTGGAGAAGAAGCCGGCCGAAGGAAAAGAGCTGCAGCGCATCAAGATCAAGTACGGCGTTCCGGAAAAGCTCTATTCGTGCCATACGGCGCTGATCGGGGGGTATGTCGTCGAGGGGCACGTTCCCGCGGACATCATCAAGCGTCTGCTTTCGGAGCGGCCTCCGATTGCCGGAATCGCCGTTCCCGGGATGCCGGAAGGTTCTCCGGGAATGGAGGGACCGGACCCTCAGCCCTATGAGGTGTTCGCTTTCGAGAAATCGGGAAAGTTCTGGAGCTACGCGCGCATCGACCCCAGACGGCAATGACGGCTCGGACTCTCTGACCACGCCGGTCCGCGCGGCGGCGTGTGCCCGTAGCAGCGCCCGCGGATCCGAGAGCTCCGGCTGAGGTGAAAGCGGTGGAAGCGGAGGGCGTGGGCTCGGCGGCGGCCTGGTGTCCGCTGTGCCGATCCCCGGGCGGGCGGCGTCTGTTTTCTGCCAGGGATCGGATTCACCACAGGCCGGGAACGTTCAGCATCTTTGCTTGCCCGCGCTGCCGGGCGCTGTTCATTCAACCCTACCTGAAGAACCTCCAGCTCGCGGACTATTATCCCGAGGACTATTCGCGTTTCCGCCATTCCTCGTCGCCGGAGAAGAAGCGCTTCGGCGGCGTGCGGCGGTTCGTGCTCGAGAACTATTACGGCTACCCGCGCCGAAACGGCGGGCGGCCCGGCGCCGTCGCAAAGTTCGCTGCCCGGCTACTTTCGGGGTTTGCGGCGAAGGGAGCGATCCCGTATCGGGGCGAGGGAAGGTTTCTCGATGTCGGCTGCGGGGGCGGCTCCCACCTCGATCGGCTCCGGCAATGGGGCTGGGAGACCTACGGCGTCGAGCCGAGCGCAGCGGGAGCGGCGCAGGCGCGCCGCCTCGGGCTCAGCGTCTTTCAGGGGGTTCTGGAGGATGCGCGGTTCCAGAGCGGCTTCTTCGACGCGATCCGGCTCAACCACGTGCTGGAGCACCTCGTCGATCCCGTGGCCACGTTCCGCGAGCTGCACCGCATCCTCAAGCCCGACGGCCGGGTTTACGTCACCGCCCCGAACACGCGGAGCCTGACCTTCTGGCTCCTGCGCGAAGACTGGTACGGCCTCGACGCCCCGCGTCACGTGATCTCCTACCGTCCCGAAACCTTGCGGGCGCTGTGCGACGCGAGCGGATTCGAGATCGTCAAGATCAAGTTCCGCGCCGGCCCATTTTGTCTGGTGCGAAGCGTCAGGCTCTATTTCGACGGCAGAGGGCGGGCGTGGCCCGCGTGGATCCGCAATATCCCGTGGGAACGCAGCAAGGCGATCCGGCGCTCGCTCAGGCCGTTCTTCCGGATCGTCGACGCGGCGGGCTTTGGCGATTTCTTTCATGCGGTCCTGCGGAAGAAAACGGAGTAGCCGGAAAAAGCAGGGGGCGTTTCGTTTCCGCCGAGACGGCGCTTGCAAACAGGGAAGCGGCTGGGTTAAGAGGAATCGCGGCGGCCGCATCTCCGGGTGCGACGAGGCCCGGCGGTCGACCTGAGCGGTTCCGTCCGCAAAAGGAGCCACGCCGATGCATCTCCGAACCTCTTTTCCGCTTCTCGTCCTGGCCTGTCTGTCGGTCCTGGCGCCCGGATTGCTCGTCTCTCGGGCCTCTGCACAGCTGCTCGTCGCGTATGCCGGCCACAACGAGACCGCCGCCCCGATGTGGGTGGGGATCGAGGCGGGGCTGTTCAAGAAGCGGGGACTCGACGTGGCGATGCTCCAGCTGCGCAGCGGCCCGGTTCTGATGGCGACGCTGGCTTCGGGAAGCGTTCAGCTCGTCTATTCGGCGTCCTCCAGCGCGATCAACGCGGCGTCGGGCGGCTTGGGAATTCGCTGCCTTGCGTTTCCCGTCAACAGGGTCGCCCGCGAGCTGGTCGCGCGAAAGGAGATCAAGTCGCTGGAGGAGCTGCGCGGGAGGGTGTTCGGGGTCCAGAGCATTGGCGGGGGGTTCTGGCTCCAGACCATGCTGCTGCTGAATCACCTGAACCTCGACCCCGAGAAATACCAGATCAAGCTCCGCATCATCGGCGATACGGCCACGATCACCCAGGCATTGATCGCGGGACAGATCGACGCCGCGGTGCTGCCCTACAGCTTCAGCGAGCGCGCCAAACGGGCCGGGTTTCACCCGCTGGCGAACGCGGGCGAGCTCAAGGGAGCGCTTCAGCTCACCGGGCTCTGCGCGCAGCGGGACTTCGTCGCACAGTCGCGCGACACCGCCCTGCGGCTGGTCCAGGGAATGGTCGAGGCGGTGGTCTTCATCCACGACCCGAGGAACAAGGCGGAGGTCTCCCGGGTTCTCAAGAAGCACCTGCGCTTCGACAGCGCGGAAGATACCGAAACCTCCTATCGCGTCCTGCGGCAGGTCAGCACGCTCGACGTCGACCTCAATGCGGAGGCGTGGAAGACGACGCAACGGATCATGGCCCGGGTCAACCCGAAGGTGGCGCAGGCGGATCTGGAGCAGCTCCTTGATCGCTCCCTGGTGCGCCAGCTGGAAGAGAACGGTTTCTTGCCGGAGATGAGGAAGAAAATCGGCGAGAAGAGCGGTTGAGGGAGATGCCGCCGGCAGATAACAGGAGGGGATCCCATGCCGACCATCGACGCGGACGCTCACGTGGTCGAGTCCGAGCGGACCTGGGATTATCTGGAGGCATCCGATCGGAAATACCGGCCGCGGATCGTGCGGCCCGACGGGGAAGGAGGGCCGGAGTACTGGTTGATCGACGGCAAGATCCGCGGGTTGGTTCGGGTGGTGCTCACGGCGCGCGAGCTGGCCGACGTGGCGGCGCGAACCGGACGGGTGATGGAAACGCCGCGCGAGACGCGCGAGATGGAGAACGTGCCCGCACGCCTCCGGCACATGGACGAGCTGGGCATCGACGTGCAGGTGCTCTATCCCACGATTTTCATCGAGCAGGTGACCGACAAGCCGGAGTGCGACATCGCGCTCTGCCGGGCGTATAACCGGTGGCTCGCCGACATCTATCGTGAGGGTCAAGGCCGGCTCACCTGGATCTGCGTGCTGCCGCTGCTCGATATGAGGGCGGCGCTGGAAGAGCTGGCGTTCTGCAAGGCGAACGGCGCCTGCGGGGTCTTCATGCGTGCGATCGAAGGCCATCGCCTGATGACCGATCCTTACTTCTATCCGCTCTACGACGAAATGAGCCGGCTCGACCTCGCCGTGGGGGTGCACGTGGGCAACGGCAATCCGCAGAACGTCGATCTGGTCTCGCAGTACAACGGCGGCGGCAGCTTCTGGAAATTCCGGGTCCCTGTGATCGGCGGTTTCCACTCGGTGATTATGAGCGGCCTGCCCGAACGGTTCCCGCAGCTGCGTTTTCACTGGGCCGAAGCGGCCGCGCAATGGATTCCGTACGTCGTCAAGGACCTTCGCCGCCGCTGGGCGGCCGCGGGGAAAGAGCTGCCGGAAAATCCGCTGAAGGAATACCGGCAGTACGTCTCCTGCCAGACCGACGACGACGTTGGATACATTCTGCGCTACGCGGGGGAGGACAACCTCGTGATCGGGACCGACTACGGCCACAACGATCAGTCGACCGAGATCGAGGCGCTCCGTAACCTGAGGCAGAGCGGCGAGATCACACAGGCGCAGTACGACAAGATCGCCTTCGACAACCCGAAGGCCCTTTTTGCGCTCGCGGTCTAACGCGAGCGCGTCCGCGGGGCGGCCTTCCACCGGCGGCCCGGGTGTGCTATCCAATCGCCTGACGTACCGCAACCTTGGCTATCTGCGATTACATCCAAGAGCGCGTTCCCGGCATGCTCACCGAGGAGGAGGTGCGCTTTCTCTATCGCCTGAGCCGGTTCAAACCCGAAGCCGGGGTGATCGTCGAGATCGGCAGCTTCAAGGGCAAGTCGACGATCGCGCTCGCCTCGGGCGCGGCGGGCGGTCTCAACGCGAAGGTCTACGCGATCGATCCGCACCTGCCGATTCCCGAAGAAGGATATTCGGAGTACACTGAAGCCGAGTTTCTCCGCAACATTGACGCCTGGGGCGTCGGCGACTGCGTCGTCCCCATGATCACGACTTCGGAGCGGGCAGCGGAAAACTGGAGTCGTCCGATCCGTCTGTTGTGGATCGACGGCGACCACCGTTACGGCGCGGTCCGCCTGGACTTCAAGCTCTGGGAACCCCATGTGGTCGAAGGCGGGATCATCGCCATGCACGACTCGATTCGCAAACCCGGGGTGAAGCGGGTGCTGTGGGAAGAAGTGTTTCGCTCCGGCCGTTTCCGCGACATCATGATCGTCGATAACATCACGGCGGTGCGCAAGGTGAAAAAGGTCTCCCCTGGCGGAGTCTGCCGAAAATGGGCGACTCTGGCGCTTCGCGCGATCTACATCGCTGCACGCAAGAGCCGGGTCCCGTACTCGAAGCCGCTCGGCCGCCGATTGCTGCGAAGACTTACAGTTCCGCGCTGGGTCCCATGAGAGGGAGCCGCGCGTCCCCCGATCCGGTTGACAGGGACGACGTTGCTCGAGTATGTCTCGAGCCGAAAAATGTCCGGCGGCAGTCGGGGAGGGGCCTTATGAGAATCCATCCGGCGGGACCGAGGTTCTGGGGCACGATCGTTTTGCTGTCGCTGCTCGTTCCGGCCTCTCTCTTCGCCCAGGCGAGAAAGCTGCGGCTGCTCAACGTCTCCTATCCGTTCGGCGGCTCGACGAGCTTTTTCTGGGTCGCTCAGCGTTCCGGCTCCTTCGAGAAATACGGCCTCAAGGTGGAGCCGATCTACATCCGCGGAGGGAGGGCCGGCGTGCAGGCGCTGGTGTCCGGCGACGTGAAGATCGAGATGCAGGGGGCGCTGGCGGTGATTAGCGCCTGGGCGCATGGGGCGAAGGATTTGCGCTATATTGCCGCGGTCGGCAACCGGCTCGATTACATCCTGGTCGCCGACCGATCGATCAAGTCGCCGGCCGATCTGAAAGGCAAGCGGATCGGCATCAGCCAGCTCGGGGCGAGCACCGACTTCATCGCGCGATTGGCGCTGCGCCGCCTGGGGTTGGACTCTGAAAGGGACGTGACCCTGCTCGGCGTCGGGGGGGCCGGCGAGCGTTGGGCGGCCCTGAACGGAGGCCATGTGCAGGCCACGGTCGTGCAGCCGCCGTTCACGCTGCTCGCGCGCAAGGCAGGATTCCCCATTCTCGTCGATTTTTCGAAGATCGACTTCGAGTATACGATCTCTGGAGTCGTGACCACGGTCCCGTTCATCCGCTCGGAACCGGAAACGGTGATGAACTTTCTCCGCGGCCTCGCCGACGGCATGGATTTCTATCGGGACGAGAATCAGAAGGACAGGGTGTTGCGCATGCTCGGCGATTATTTCCGCTCCAACGCGATGGAAGAGCTCGAGGAAACCCGCAGGTCCTACAGCCAGCTCACGCCCGGCTTGCCGTGGATCACGGTGAGAGCGGTGGAAAACGTCATCGCCAACGACAAGCTGCTGGCGGGAATGAATCTCAAGGCCGCCGACATGCTCGATCTCTCTTTCCTGCAGAAACTGGCGGAGGAACGGAAGGCCAGATGACGCCGTTCTCCGGTTGACCCGGCACGCGGCGAGCGGCACGTTGGCTTCTACAGGCCTTCCTCTGGGACTCCTTCGATACGCGAGCGGGCGATCTTCCCTCCTTGCATCACGAGCTCGACGCGCCGCAGCGCCGAAATGTCCTTGAGCGGATCGCCCGGAACCGCGATCAAGTCGGCCAGCTTTCCCGCCTCCACGGTGCCGACGTTTTTCTCGATGCCCAGGATTGCGGCGTTCGTCGCCGTGGCCGCCACGATCGCGTCCCGTTCCGCCATCCCACCCTGGACCATCAGCTCGAATTCCATGGCGTTCTCACCGTGAGGGAAAAGCGGTGTGCCTTCGAAGTCCGTACCCATCCCGATCGTGAGGCCCATGCGCATCGCCAGCGCAAAGGACCGCATGTGGGTCTCGACGACTTCCCTGGCCTTGCGAACGGCATAAGCCGGCGAACCGAGGCCCTCGCCGAGAGTGGCGATGCGATAGAAGTAGGAGAGAGTAGGGACCAGGGCCGTGTTGCGCTCGCGCATCCATTCGCAGGCCTGCTCGTCAAGGTAAATCCCGTGCTCTATGGAATCGACCCCCGCCAGGACGCCGTTCTTGATGCCTTGCGTCGCCTGCGCATGCGCCGCTACGCGCCGCCCCATGCGGTGAGCCTCGTTGACGATCGCCTGGATCTCCTCGGGCGTATACGCGGTCTGTCCCGGGTCGCTCTGGGGCGCGTACACCCGCCCGGTGATGGAAACCTTGATGAAATCGGCGCCGAGCCCGATCTGTTCCCGGACGACGCGCACGCAGTGGTCGACGCCGTCCACCTCCTGGCGCAGGGGCGTGACGTCGAGCGCCCAGGTGACCTTCTTGACGCGGCCGGTCTGCGACAGTCCGCGGTAGGCGGTGAGGATGCGCGGGCCAGGAATTTCCCGTGCCGCGATCGCGTCCCGGAGGTGCGGCCCGAGACAGCCGCCGCAGTCCCGCACCGTGGTGAACCCGGCGTAGAGGAGCTTTCGGCAGTCGGCCGCGGCACGCAAAGCCGCCAGGGGATGCGGCGTGGTCAGAACGTCGTCCGGATCGGAGCTGCGCCAGCCCTTGAGATGCACGTGTGCGTCGATGAGACCCGGAAGCACCGTACGATCGCCCAGGGAAATTCGCCGTGCACCCTCGGGCGCCGCAACCCGATGGGCCGGCCCGGCGGCGGCGATTCGTTCTCCCTCGACCAGGATTCGCGCGGACTCGACGGCGGGACCGCCGCGGCCGTCGATCAACCTGTCAGCCTCTATGCAGACGATGTCGCTCACGCCCGAAAACTCCTTCCGCTCCTTCTTATTGGCCGGGCACCTCTTCGTGCCGGTTCATCGAACATTCCGGGTTTCTGCTTTCGTCCTTGAACCTTTCGAAACGGGCGCGCGTTCTAGCGCTTTTTCCCGCCGCCTGCCGGGTCGACGGACTGGAGGAACCGCAGGTCGACGAAGTCACGCGGCCGCGCTTCCTTGGCCTTAGGCACGCGCGGGGCGAGCTCGTCGAGGACGAGCTGTATGCCTTCGAGCGTGGGATAGGGTATATCCGCGAAATAGTCGCGATAGAAGGCGTAGGTTTCTTCCAGGATCTGGCGGTCGTTGTTCCTCAGCGCTCGCGCCAGAACGCCGATCGTGAACTCGCGGTCCTGCTTGAAGATCCGAACTGCCTCGACGTAGGCCTCCATGAACGCGGTGAGCGCGCCGGGCCGGGACAACGCAACCCGGCGCAAGGTGACCAAGGCATTGGCCTGATATTTCGTGGCGCGGCTCAGGTCGACCAGCTCTCGAAACCCGAAGCGCCTGATCGCGAGGGTGTGGTAGGGCGGGCTCAGCATCGCCGCCTGAATCCCGTTGGCCTGGAGCGCGGCGACGCTTTCTGGGTATCCACCGGTCTGGATCATCGCCACGTCACGATCGGGGACCAGCCCCGCCCGCCGCAGATGGGCGCGCGCCATGAAGTCAGAAAGCGACCCGAAGCGGGTTACCCCCACCCGCTTCCCACGCAGCCCCTCCACCGTCGTGATTTCGGGCGCCGCGACCAGCCACATCAGCACGCTGTTGGAGATGCCTCCAATGATCACGCTGTCGGCGCCGGCGAGGTTGGCCTGGATAGCGGTCGTCCCGGAGACCGACGCCAGCTCCACTTCTTGAGCCAGCAGCGCCTGCATCGAGCGCACGCCCGCGACGTAGATCAGGCTCACCTCGAGTCCGTGTCGCGAGAAAATACCCCGGTCGCGTGCCACCCAGAGCACGGAATTTGTGGCGGTGAGCGTGGAGTGAGCGAGTCGAAGCCGCTCGGCGGCGGCGCACTCCATGCCGCCGGTCAGCAGCACGAGGAGCAGCGGCAAGATCGGAGCTCTCTCCGATCTCAGGCTCTTTGCGGCGTGCGCTCCGTGCATAGGCCGGCCTCCGTGCTGGAGCTATATCGGATGCGGTGCGACCAGGTCAAGCGTTCTTGACGGCCCGGGCGGCGGAATGATACGGGACGGACCATACGGGAAGTCGCGAGCGGCGGCCGAAGGTCGAAGCGGCGCGGTGCTTTTCACCCGGAGGAAGCCGTATTGACGGACTACAGGGAAATTCTCTACGAGAAGCAACGCTGCGGCGTTCTGATCACGCTGAATCGCCCCGAGGCGCTCAACGCGATTACACGCCCGATGCTCCGAGAGCTGCACCGCGCGCTCGACGAGGCCGAAGCCGACCCCGAGGTTCGCGCGATCGTGATCACAGGAGGGGGGCGCGCCTTCAGCGCCGGCTTCGACCAGGCGCCGACGAGCGGGCGCCGCCGCGACATCCAGTGGCCTTACGGGATTCCCACGGGCATGAGCGCGGCCGATCTCATGAACTACTGGAGCGTGGATGACGTCAAGCTGATCCGGCTCTTCGAGATGAGCAAACCCGTGATCGGGGCGGTGCGCGGCTGGGCGATGGGCGGGGGCTGCTGGCTGGCGCTCTACACGCACATCACGATCGCGGCCGAGGACGCCGTTTTCGCCCAGCCCGAGGTCCGTCACGGCTCGAACACGAGCTTCATGTGGACGCTTCTCGCGGGTTTCAAGAACGCGCTCCGATACGGTCTGGTCGGCGATCACATCGACGCTCAGGAGGCGCTGCGCATCGGACTGGTGAACAAGGTCGTGCCCGCAGAGCGACTGCTCGAGGAGTGCTTTTCGATCGTGGAGCGCATCGCCCGCGTGCCGCCGGAAACCGTCAAGATCAACCTGCAGATCGCCACCATGGGGTTGCAGGCGATGGGGCTGCGGGACGCGCTCCGGATGGACGCCACGCTCTCGATCCCCGCGCACATGATGCTGAACGAGGCGTTTCGCCGGCCGCTGGACGAGATTCGCGCGACCCAGGGAACGAAAGCCTATCTTCAGCGGCGGGACGGACCCTTTCAGCCCGAGCCGTTCGGGCCACGGGCGCGGAAGGCCTAAGGCGGGTAGGCCCTGAAGGTCGACAGCGTTTTTCGCGCGGGAAATTTACCGTCGAGCCGAGGAGCCGAGATGACGGATTACAAGACCATTCTCTACGAGAAGCAGCGGAAAGGGGTGCTCATCACCCTCAATCGTCCCGGAGCGCTCAACGCGATCACCGAGGAGATGATGGAAGAGCTCGACCACGCCCTGGCCGAGGCGGAAACGGACCCGGAAATCAGGGCCGTCGTGATTGCCGGTTCCGGAGGAAATTTCTCGGCCGGCGAGGACATCAGCGGCGAAGATCCCGAGACAGCCTGGCCCTACGGCATCCCGGTCGGCAGCTCCCTCAACACCGTCTACAACAGATTCCGCGATGCGGATCGCAGAGACATCCTGGGGCGGCAGCTCTACCGCTGGCAGTATCCCAAGCCGATCATCGGCGCGGTGAGCGGCTGGTGTCTGGGGTCGGCGTCCTGGCTGGCTCTGACCTGTCATATCACCATCGCGGCCGATGACGCGGTCTTCGGGCAGCCGCAGGTCAGGCACGGCGCCGGTACGGATTTCATCTGGGTAGCGCTCGCGGGCTTCAAGAACGCGCTCCGTTATTCGCTCACCGGCGATCACGTCGACGCCCAGGAGGCGCTGCGGATCGGGCTCGTGAACCAGGTCGTGCCCAAGAGCGAGCTCATGGAAGTTTGTTTCAAGCTCGTCGAGCGTATCGCGCTCGTGCCGCCGGAAACCGTCAAGATCAATCTCCACATCGCTACCCAGGGTCTGGAGATGATGGGGCTTCGGAAGGCGTGGATGCTGAACGCCGAGCTGGCGGCGATGGCCCGGTTGAGCAAGCGCGAGGAGTTCAACAAGCGGCTCGAGGAAGTCAAAAAGTCCGGCGGGTTGAAAGCCTTTCTGCAAGAACGTGACGGACCGTTTCAGCCCGAACCCTTCGGGCCGAAGTCGCGAAAATAACCTTCCGCTCCTGAAAAAACGGTCGGTCGCTCCAGCGCGAAAAAAGGCCCACGCCTCGCCGCATCCGAAGGGAGGTCCCTTCGCCGCAAGGCTGCGGGTCCGCCGAGATCGAGCGGCGAAGCCGGATCCGGAAGCGTCCGTTTTTCACGAAAAGGCTTGGCGTCCCCGACGGGATTTGAACCCGTGTTGCCGGCGTGAAAGGCCGGTGTCCTGGGCCAGGCTAGACGACGGGGACTTCTGGTGAGCCGTGCTGGATTCGAACCAGCGACCCTCTGCTTAAAAGGCAGATGCTCTACCGCCTGAGCTAACGGCTCGCTGGCAGGCTGAGAATTTCCTTTTCATAACGGGAATACCCGCACAAGTCAATCAACCGGCCAGCGCGGGCGCCTCAGAAAAGCCTTTACCTGATGGTAGGGCGAGCCGCCGATCCCTGGGCTTCCGACCCCTCTTCGAGCGGAGAGTCCAGCCGTTGAAAACCCCTGGCCTCGAGCTGCCGCGCGCAGGCCTCGACGGCGCCGGCCAATACCGGAACGTCACGCGGGCTGGCCGCGCGCGCGGCGCAGCGGCGGGTTATCTTCGTTTCCGGGTGGTAGAGGGTGATCGAAAGCGGGTCCGAGGCGGTGCAACCGGCGAGCGTAAGGGCCGCGACGGAGAAAAGGACCGGAGAGCCCCGTGATGTGAACCGCACGACAGCGCAAGCATACCAAAGAATGGTGCAATCGGAAAAGTCCGGCACAGAGCCAAACGCGGAAATAACGGGCCAGGAAGGCCGCCGCCGTTCTTTGGCCTTTTTCGGTGCGGGGAAGGAGGAGGTCTTCCCCGTGAGCATACCGGGGCCTCATGCGGGTTTACAGGATCGTCGAGAGGCTCTAAAATAGCGCTTGCCTTGACAGGCGGGCAGCGACCGTGAAAGGACAAACGGCTAAACGACTCTTGTTTCCTGCGCTGGTGGCCGCGTTCGTCTTCCTCGTTTACACCCAGGTCACCTTCTTCGTCATCCCGCCGCTCGGCGCACCGCCGAAAGGGAAGACCCTCGTCGTTTGGCGCTACGCGATCAAGGATAGCGGCCGTCTCTCCGGCGTCAAGCTCAGATTCGTCGATTCGCCCGACGCCGCCTGCATCCGGATTACGGGCGACGTGAACCTCGCTTGTCGCAGCATGGCTCTGGCGACCGTAGCCAACAATTCCACCGTGCTGTTCAGTTTGCCGTATTTCCAGTTCCTGCATGCGATCGCGGAGTGAAGGCTCGGCGCCGCCCACGTAGACGTACCGAGCTTTGGTCCGGTGCGGACCGACCAGCGGCTGGCTTGCCTCGATTCCCTGGCGTCCCGTTTCTTCTGCGCTGTGCCGCCCGGGGCTCCACAGCCTTTCATCCCGCGCGTCGTTTTACGACGGAGCAGGTCACATGCAGCTCTCGGAGGCCCCAAAGCGCTTCAATCGGGAGCTGGCCCGGTTCGCCGCCGAATGTTGCGGGGCGCAGGCGGGGGCATTGAAGCCCTGCGCTGGGCGCGGGCGCCGGTCCGGCACGGAGAGGAGGAGAACGTGAGCGAAGAAAGGAACGTGATCGGGCTCTATCATGCGCTACTGGACACCTGGAACCGACGCAATGCCCCCGAAATGGCGGCGCTCTTCGCGGAAGACGGGCACATCGTGGGGTTCGACGGCTCGTCGCACGACGGCCCGGAACGAATCGCCGCCGAGGTCGGGGGGATTTTCGCGCACCACGCAACTCCCGCTTACGTCGGGAAAGTCCGCGGGGTACGGTTCCTCTCGTCGGAGGTGGCGCTGGTTCGCGCGGTGGCGGGCATGGTGCCCCCGGGACAGTCGGATCTCAATCCGGCTCTGAATGCGATCCAGACGATGGTCGCGGCGAAGTTCAACGGCCGCTGGCGCGTTGCGGCGTTTCAAAATACGCCCGCCGCCTTCCACGGCCGTCCCGAGCTGGCCGATGCGCTAACCGAGGAGCTGCGCGCGGCGATGTCGAAAAAGGACCCGGAAAGCGCGTAGACGGACGAATACGTCCGAACGGTTCTGCTACCTGAACAGCCCCTCTGCCTCGAGCCGGCGGACGATTCGCTCGTCGACGAGATTCTCGGCCTTGAGCCTGCTGAACTTCGGGTCGATCCGTCCGAGAATCCGCACGGTGTTTCGGATGCCGTCGACGGTCGGGAAGATTCGTCGGCTGTAGAGCGACTGCATGGCGTCATAGCCGGCCACCGCATCGTCCACCCGCGCCAACCGCAGCCATTTCATCAGGATCTCCACGACGCGCGGCTTGTTCGCGGGGTCGAGAAAAAAGGCGACCGACTTGGCGATTGCGCGGAGCGCCCGAGCCGCAGTGTCGGGTGACTGCTCGATGTAGCTCTTGCGGGCGACGATGCCAATGCCCTGGTAGGGAATGTCCACCTTCGCCAGGTCCTGCAGGACGCGGAAGCCTTGACGCTGAGCGACCTTGCTGAAGGTATAGCCGAGATAGCACCCGTCGATGCTCCCGGTGATCAGCGCCTGCGCCAGTACCGCCTGGTCGCCGACGACCCGGAACTGGATTTTGTCGCGGTCGGGCGTCAGTCCCCAGTGATCGAGGGCGAGCATCGTGAAGGTCCAGACGCCCCCTCCGATGCTCTGCACCCCGAGGGTCTTTCCCTTGAGGTCGGACGGCGAGGCGATCCTGGGCGCGACCACGACGTCGCCGTCCAGCTTGTTGACGATTCCGGCGATGAAGTTCAGATCGAGGCCGCCGGCCATCGCCCCCAGGCTGGCGCCTGTGGCGGAGACGCTGTAGAACTGCGCTTCGTTGGCCGCCAGCGCCGAAACGGCGACCTGGCCGCTCCGGACCTGCACGATCTGAGCGTCGATTCCCTGCTCGTCGAAAAACCTCATGTCCTTCGCCGTGAACAGAAATCCGCTCCGCTCGTTGAATCCCGCGAAAACGAAAACGACCTTCTGCAACGGCGCGGCCGCGCGGGCGGCGGCGGCACAGGCAAGGACGGTGGTGAAAACGATCGCGCTCCAGGCGAAAGAAAAACATCGGCGTTCGCTCATGGAATTCTCCTTCCGGGTTGGCAGGACGGTTGTTTCGGTGATATGGGTCGATAGTGACGACGGCGAGACCCGGTTAAACGCCTTGAAGTTGCGATGTCGCCATCGCGATCGTTCTCGGTTGCCATGGCGTCGACGATCGGGCGTAAAAATAGGGCAGGAACGCGTGCTCCGTCAAGGGAAAACTCCGGCGCGTCGCGCCGGCGCCGATTCCCTGGGCGGTTGTTGTGGAGGGAAGGGTGAGCGCGAGAGTGCCGACGGCCGCCTGCGCCGGAATCGCGCAGCGATCGAACGTGAAGAAAAACCGGCAATTCGAATCCTTCGAGCGGATGGCCGAGGCCGCCGCGGCGAACCTGGTTCGCGCCGCAGCCGGTTCGGCCTTCGAGCTGTTTTCCAGTCGGGAGTTCCGCGGCCCGGCGGACCTCGAGCGGCTCGCGCCGACAGAGCAGGACAGGATCTTCAACGAGCTGGTGGTGTCGTTCATCGTGCTTGTAGTGTTGTTGCTGGAGACACCCGACCTGGAAGTCACGGCGGAGCTCAGCGGATTTCTCGGGACCCTCAAGGGGGCGGTTCCCGAGGCGCACGCGGCCTACTTGAAAAGTGTGGGAGTGGAAAGCGTCCACGTGCGCGATTGGAAAAAGTTGATCAGGATGCGTTACGACGAATATGCGGGGGGTCGGCATGACGTGCGGGCGGCCGGCATGCAGCTCGAGGCGCAACGAAAGACTCTCGGTCTCGACGACCTTTCGAAGATGCAGCTGCTGGTGCCGGTTCACGTCGTTGCAATCGGTTGCCACCGCCACGTGTGCCGCGGGAGGACCGAAGGGCGCGACGAGCTTCTCAGGGCGACGTTCAAGTCGCTCGCCAAGTTCTACGTCGAGCTGCGGGTCGGGCTCGAAGGTGGCCGGATCGCGCCGACCGGGCGCGCACTGGTACCCTCAAAGGACTGTGGCGGCGCGTGGTAGGCGGCAAGGACGAACCGGAGTGATAAGCTATCGGCAGGACGGGATTTCCCGGAAGGCTGGTCAGGGTGCGTCGCGGGCCCAGGAGGGGTACGCGGGACGCGGCCTTCGCGCGGCCCGGATGGCGAGATGGCGATCGTCGTGAAAAGATATTCGTCGGGCGATCTGGAGCAGTGCGTCTCGGTTCTCGCCGAGGCTTTCGTGACCAATCCGCTTCATCGTTCGGCGTTCGGAGAAGGACGGCTCGATCAGAATCGGCTCTTCTTTCGCATCGGCTTGCGCCATATGTTCCGCGGGGACGCGTTTGTGGCGCGCGACGAAGAGGGGATCTGCGGTTACGTCCACTTCACGTACTCGCCGCATTGCCTTCCGCCTCCCGAGGAGATCCCGTCGATGGCGGCGAGCCTGCTCAGGCCTCTGGGAGATTCCGTGCCGAAGATCATCCAGTGGTTCGCCCGCTGGTGCCGGCTCGACCCGGACGAGCCGCACGTTCATCTCGGGCCGATCGGCGTCGCACCGGAAAAACAAGGCCGCGGCATCGGATCGGCTTTGATGAAATGCTACCTGGAGCGCCTGGAACACGGCAATTTCCCGGGCTATCTGGAGACCGACCGCGAGGAAAACGTCGGCTTCTACGAGAAGTTCGGCTTTACGGTACGGCGCAAAGAGGTCCTGATCGGCGCGCCGACGTGGTACATGTGGAGGCCCTCCGGCGCGCCGTCAGGGGAACGGGGAGAGAACGAGGGAGGAGAAGGCGGCGCTGCTCCCTGAGCGGTTCTGTTGCAAACGAGCGTCGGCGCTGCTAAAAAATCAACTTGCCTGTGCCCCCGTAGCTCAGGTGGATAGAGCACAGGATTCCTAATCCTGGGGCCGTGCGTTCGAATCGCGCCGGGGGCATAGCCCCTCCAAGCTGGGCACCCGCCATTCCCGGTTTTGCGATGCGCGAAAAAGCACCGTCGGGCGGTGGTCGCGAAAATCGACACCGGCCTCGCTCGGGCACGCCGGAAAAGCCATGCTCGACGCCGTCGTTGCCGTCATAATGAAAGGGGAGAAAGTGCTTCTCATCCAGAGGGCGCCGGGGATCCGGGGCGGAGGATACTGGGCGCCGGTCAGCGGCGAGGTAGAACCCGGAGAGAGCCAGGCGGATGCGGTGGCCCGGGAGGCGATGGAGGAGGTGGGCTTGACCGTGCGGCCCGTGCGCAAGGTTTGGGAAAACGTCTCGACACGGGGAACCTTCAAGCTCCACTGGTGGATCGCCGAGTATGTCGCTGGTGAGTTGGCGCTCAACGCAGCGGAGGTGGGTGACGCTCGCTGGCTCACGGTCGGGGAGATCAACCTTCTGGACGGGACCTTCGACGGCGACCGCGAATTCTACCGCACGATTCTTCCCTCTCTGCGTCCCTAGCCCGGAACCGTCCTGGAAACTTCGCGCGACGGCCAACGAGCCAGCCTGGTCGCCAAAACCATACAGGTCGAACCACTGTCGTTGTCGGATTTTACCCACTGTCTGTGGATCGCCGACTTCCGCACGCCTTGGGAGAGAGAGAAAGCAATTTAAAATTCAAAGCGTTTTTGGGTATGAAATTTGCGTCTTATCAGCGGCGCGTCGATGAGAAGAATCGCGTGGTTCAGAAACCCCCTGCGAAAGTCGGGCAGCCCGGTGCTTCAGGGCGGATTCGACGTAAGCCCCCCTTACTCCGCCGGGCGCTATGGGAGCCGGGAATCCGCTCCTGGAAGGATCGATTGATGCCGAAGGATGAGGAGTGGTATCGGGGACACGTCATCTCCTGGGCGGTGAACAAGGAAGGTTGCTCCGAGCACTGGAGCGGCATTGCAGGAGTCATACGTCCGCCTGGCCGACCCGGAAGACGCGTACAGCTCGTCGAGGGGCCGGCCGGTCGGTTCACCACCGCTGAGCTGGCCCGCGATTATATCCTGCGAGAAGCGAGAAGGTGGATCGATCGGCAGATCGCCGGCAGCGCAGCGGTTTACCCGGCTTCAAGCGGGGCAGAATGAGGGGTTCGAGCAGGCCGGCGGTGACATACGGGAGGGCTGCGGCAGGTCTCGCCGTGCGCGGAGAGAAGCCACCGGGCTCCGAGATCGGCGAGATTCAAAACCTGCGCGCCGGCGACCACCTGTGCCTTTTCTGCGACAACGATCCCGCGGACCAGATCGCTGCGCGGATCGCGTCGCTCTTGAGCTTTCAGGTCTCCGGGGCGAGGGGAGCGGGGAAAACCTCCGGGTCCGCAGCTGCTCGCGCCGGCGCGCAAGACCGCTACCCGGTTGGTGTCGCTGAACCCGAACGTCCGCGAGCTCGTGGAGAAAGTTTACACTCGGCAGGCTTGGCTGCGCTGATCCACAAGCCTGCAAGGCATGTCGGCGACAAGGTTCAGTTTTTCAGACAGAATGCCTGAGCGAGGCCGATAGTCGGCCGCTCTCTTCTCCGCGCCGTCTTTTTTCTTGATTTATGTCGCGGCTTGCACTAGGTTACGGCCGCGATGAGAATCCTCGTGGAGTTATCCGGAACGCAATACGCCGCTCTGCTGCGCTCCGTGACTCCGGAGTCCCCGCTTTATTCGACGCTCATCAACGGGGCCAGAGTCCCGGAAGGCAAGGGGAGGGGGGTGAAGGGGAGCTGGTTCGGTTTTTTGTGACGAGGCCAGGGTGCCAGCAGGTCTTGCGAGTCGCCGAGCGCTGCCGCCCCGACGCCGCGAGGAAAATCGTCGAGTGCATCGCGCGGTCGAAGCAAACATGAGGGACCCCGGCATCGGGCGCCGGGTGTTCGAGAAGTCGGGATACCCGACGGTGGAAAATTTTGCCGGCGGGAGTTGACGGCCATGCCTCAATACGAGATCTACGTGGCGTGCAAAGAATGCGGCGGCGAGCATCCGATGCGCATCCGCATCCATCTGGACGATGGACCGCCGCAGAAACAAAGCGTGGAAATCGCCTACCAGGGGAAATCGCGTCCCCCTCAGCTGGCCGCCGTGGAGCGCCACAAGGCGCTGTGCTTGAGAACCGGGAGGACGTTCATCCCCGCGAGCAACGACCAGATCTTTCTCGTGCCGAGCGTGATGAGGCGCTTCCTGCCGAAAGTCTCCGACTGATCCCGCTGCGCCCCTCGCGTACCCGGACTCGGCGCCGCAAGGCGTTGAAAATCTTCCCTCTTGTTGATAGCTAGCAGGAATGGGCCTAGAGGTCAGTGAGCTCGTAAGGGACGCAGACATCGTACCAAGGTTGCCCGGACCGGTTCCGGGTTTCCGGTTTTTATCGAGCTTCTCCGCTTCGAACGTCGAGCCGCCCGCGCGCGCCGAGGGTGGAAGGTCCAGGATGCATTTCGGTCGATGCCTGCCTGGCAATGAGCCGCTTTGTTAAGCTGACGGGCGGCGCGGGCCGCCGGGAGAAAAGACTGTCCGCTCGGAGGGAACTCTGATGGCGCTGTCACCACAGGCTTTCGTTGCCGAGATTCGGGGGATGGTGCGCAGCAAGCACTCCAAAGACCACCCGATCATCGGAATGATCGAGAACGGCGAGCTGACGCGCGAGCAGCTCAAGGGATTTGTCGGGCAGTTCTATCTTTTCTTTCCGAAGCCATTCCCGAAGCCCATCGCCGCGATGCTCAGCCGCTGTCCGGACGATCCCGACCTCGAGCGCATGTGGATCGAGAACGTCGTCGAGGAAGGAACGGGGGAGATCAGCGGTACGGACAGCCACAAGGGGCTGTTCATCCGGTTCGCGGAGGCGTGCGGTTACACCAAGGAGGAGCTGGACCGGGTCGAGCCGACGCCCGAAACCCAGGCGTTTCTCGATTGGCGGGAGCTGCTGATGTACCAGCGGAGCTGGCTCGAGCTCTTCGCCAGCCAGGGTTTTTGCCTCGAAGGCACCGCCAGCGAACGGATGGCGCGCATCGTGAACGGGCTTACGCGGCATTACGGTTTCAAGCGTGATTCCGAAGACATCCGCTACTGGACCCTGCACATGGGGGTCGACGAGGAGCACATGAAGGTGGGGCCGCTGGCGGTCGAGCGCTACGCGACCACGGATTACCAGCAGGACCTCGTTCGCGCCGCAGTGCAAAAGACGCTCGACCAGTTCTGGCTGGCCTTCGACGGGATCAAGCGAGCTTTCGTGGACATGGACCCGCTTTACGCCCGCTGGCGCAACGGCCGCTGAAAGGAGAACCGTGATGGAGATGGTCGATTTGTCGCGCGTGATCTACGACGGCATGCCGAAGATCCCGGTTCTGCCGGAGGTTCGCGTGCAGAAATTCTTCAGCCTGGAGAAAGGTCACCCGCTGAACGTGACCGAGCTCTCCTTGCCCTGCCACGCGGGCACGCACGTCGACGCGCCGATTCACATCGTGCCGGACGGCAAGTCGATCGAGGAGCTTCCGCTCGAGGCGTTCGTCGGTCCGGGCGCGGTGATCCACGTCGACAAGAAAGGGGGCGAGGAGGTGACGGCGGCGGACCTGGAAGCCTCCGGGGTGGCGGTGAACCGCGGCGACATCCTGATGCTGCACACCGGCTGGGACGAGAAGTTCGACAGCCCGGAGTATAACATGCACCCGTATCTTTCGGTCGACGCGGCGGAGTGGATGGTCAAGAAGGGGATCAAGATGCTCGGGATCGACTGCATCACCGTCGACCTGCCGACGCCGCTCCGACCCAAAGGGTTCGATTTCCCGGTGCACCGGACACTGCTCGGAAACGGCGTCCTGATCGCGGAGAACGTGGTCAACCTGGGGAGCATTCTGGGCAAGAAGACCCGGATCCTCGCCTTGCCTCTGAGGGTCAAGGGCAGCGACGCGGGGCACGCCCGAATCGTGGCGGAAATTCTGCATTGAGGTAGAGCGCGATGGCCCTCGCCAAACCGATCAAAGGAATCATCGGCGCCTGCCTGACGCCGTTCGGCCAGGACGATCGCGTCGATTACAAGGCGCTCGAGCGGGAGATCGAGTTCCTCATCCCGGACTGTGACGCGATCACGGTCGCCGCGGTCGAGGCCGCCGAGTACACGATGCTCTCGCGCGAGGAGCGCAAGGAGTTGCTGCGCATCGCCACCGAGATGATCGGCGGCCGCGTGCCCGTCATCCTGGGCTGCTCGAGCCCCTCGCCACGGGAAGTGATCGAGCTAGCCGAGTATGCGGCGAAGGTGGGGGGCGATCTCGTTCAGGTGCTGATGCCGCTGCGCCCGTGGGGAGGGCAGCCGACGATCGCGGAGCTGATGGAGTTCTATACGCAGGTCGCCTCGGCGAGCCCGCTGCCGGTCACCTGCTATCACAATCCCGGGCCGGGCGCCGATCCTCCACAGGATGCGTTCGTGAAGATCAGCGAGATCGACAACATCCGGTACTTCAAGGAAAGCTCGCGGGATATCACCAAAATTTCGAGACTGATCGAGCAAATCGAGCTCGCCGGTCGCGGCCACTATTTCACGACGATGCAGCCGCTTCTGGTGACGTTGATGCTCGGCGGGTCGGGGGCGACGATGCCGCCGCCCGGTACGCGCATCGGGGCGCAGATCGTGCGTGCCTTCCGCGCGGGGGATCTGGAAACGGCGCGGTTCTGGGCGCGCTGCTACGCGCTGTTTCCGGGAAAATGGGCGGCCTACGGCCTGCCGCCCGTAATGAAGTCGGCGATGAAGCATTTCGGGGTGGACATCGGGAATCCAGCAAGGCCCTATGCGCCCGTGAGCCCGCGCGACCACGAGCAGATCGGTCAGTTTCTGCGGCAGGTCGGCCTCATCGGCGAGGCGGGGCCGACGCCGAAGGGATTGCTGGAAGCCAGCGAAAAGCTCCGGCAGGAAGATACCTTCCTCCGTTAAAGCTTCACCTTAAACAGGCTTCACGGGGCGCCGCCGCAGGGCGGTGTCGAGGCGATGGAGTGGGTCAAGGATCTGTCTGACAGGCTGTTGTTGTGGTTCCTGCACGTGACCTCGCGTTTCGGGAGCGAGCTCACGCGCGACGGGCGCTACGAGCAGCGCATGTGGCGGGAGCAGCGGCTGCGAAACCTCGAAGGGCTCGCAATCCGCTCCCGCCAGCGCCTGGAACGGCTCGAGCGTCAGCGGCACGACTGATACCCCCGGATTCGATGGCTTTGAACGGGCGAAAGAGAATCGTCATCCTGGGCGGAGGTTGCGGCGGCGTGGTTGCAGCCACGCGCCTCGGGCGGCTCCTCGGCGCGGACCACGATGTCGTGCTGATCGACCGGCGGGCCGAGCACATCTTCATGCCCGCCTTCCTGTTCCTCATGATCGGCCGGCGGACTCCCTCGGACATCAGTCGCAGCCTCTCGCACCTCGGGAAGAGAAACGTCAAACTGATCCGCTCGGAAATCGTAGGGATCGATCCCGTGCGCCAGGAGGTGGTTCTCCAGAACGAAAAAGTGGGGTACGACCACCTTATCGTCTCGCTCGGCCTGCAGACTCGACCCGACCTGGTGCCGGGCTTCGCGGAGGCCTCGCTCCATCCCTGGGAAATGGAGAGCGCCTTGAAGCTTCGAGACGCCCTCGCCTCGTTTCGCGGCGGGCGGATCGTGGTAGGCGTCCCGCTCGGGCCGTACCGCTGCCCGCCGGCGCCGTACGAGACGCAGTGGCTGATCGACGAGTATTTCCGCCAGCGCGGCATCCGGGAGCGTGTGCAGATCGAGTATTTCACCCGCGAGCCCGAGCCCACCGGCGAGGCGCACGATCCCGTCGTGTGGATGGACGCGGAGAGCAAGCGCCGCGGCATCAAGCAGAATTACGAGTTCGTGGTTCACTCCATCGACCCGCGGAAAAAGGTCGTCTACGGCCTTTACGGCTACAGTCTTCCTTACGATCTGCTGGTCATGGTGCCGCCGCATCGGCCGGCGCAGGTCCTGCTGGACAGCGGGCTTGCCGAGACGGAAAACGGCATCCGGGTCGACTACGACACGCTTCGCACGAAGTGGGAAAACGTCTACGCGATCGGCGACTGTGCCGACATGCCGGCCTCGAAAGCCGGAGGCGTGGCGCACCAGGAGGCCGACGTCCTGGCTCACAACCTGGCGGTCGAGATCACGGGTAAAGGGAGGCCCGTCGATCTCTGGCTGCACACGATATGACTGCTCGCGTTCGGCGCGGGTCGCGCCGCCGCAAACCGCACCGTATACCCGACCGGCTGGCCGCCTTTCGGCGTCACGGAGCCCCGCACCTGGGGTCCGTCGCGGCTGATCTACTGGGCGAAGATCGGCTTCGAGAAGTGGTGGCTCTGGCGTTATTTCTGAAAACCCGGCGATAGTTTCCAGGATAGGAGGGGTGGAACGAGGAGGCGACGGCGGCGAGGACGGCATATCTAAAAGTTTACATAATATATCTTATCGGACGTTTTACCTGTTTCGCTAATTACCGGGCCCGGAGGGCGCCTTTTCGGCACCCCGATCCCCAATCGTTTTAACTCGGTGTTCTGCTTAACCCGGTGTTCTGCTCAGGGCGTTTGTGGCGGCGTGCCAGGCTGACTTTCGAGGCGGGCGATCTCGAGCTCGATTCGGGTGGAGATGTCGGGGGGCGGGTTCTCACCCAAAAGCTGGCGGTAGGCGGCGATTGCGGCTTTAGGGTCGCCGGCACGGGCATAATTCCGGGCCTTGCCGATCAGCGCCTGCTCCCGCAGTGGACCCGGGATCTTTTCGGCTTCGGCGTAGTGGCCGACGGCTTCCCGTGACATTCCCTTGAGGCTTTCGACGTCCGCGAGCGTGATCAGCGCGATCTGGCGGTAAAGGGAGTCCGCAGGAGCGGCAGCCAGAAAACGCTGCGCGGCCGTAAGGGCTTTGTCGAGCTCGCCGGTGGCGACGTAGGTGTTGGCCTCGTACAGGTACGCCAGGGCCGCGTAACGCGACCAGCGAAAGTCCTTGACCTTTTCGAGCGCGGAGAGGGCTTCTTTGTAGTTGCCGGCATGATAGCGCTCCAGCGCCCGCTCGAAATGGGGTGCAGCAAGCGCATTCTGCCTATCCTTGTAGGCGTTGAACGCGAGGCCGCCGAGGGCGGCCAGAACGAGGAGCCCGACCGCCAGCGCAATCGGGATCTTGCGGCGCCGGACGAACTCCAGCGCCTTGCCGGTCACAATCAGGAATTTGTCGGGTTCGCGCAGCTCCTTTCGGCTGACTCTCTTGCTTGCGGTCGGCATGGAGCGTTATCGGAGTCGGGACACGCTCCGCGAGGCCGTCGGGAGCGGCGAATCCGGGTACGGCCCGGGTCCGGGCTACATCTTGTACTTGAAGTCCTCCGGGCTCAGCTTCTCCAGGATCTCAGCCCACTTCTCCTTGGAGACGTTGGAGACGTTCTCGACGGTCTCTTCCTTGCCTTCCTCGCCCTGCTGCAGGACGCTGGAGGCTTCGAGCACGGCCTTGGCGACATAGATCGGGCTCTTGGTCCGAAGCGCCAGCGCGATGGCGTCGCTCGGGCGGGAGTCGATCACGAGCTGCCGCCCCGCGACCGCGAGGTAGACCAGCGCGTAATAGGTGTTTTCCTTGAGCTCGGTGATCTCGACCGACTCGACCTTGCAACCGACCTCGCCGAGGATGGTCTTCAACAGATCATGCGTCATCGGGCGGGCCATCTTGATGCCTTCGATCTCGGTCGCCATCGCCGTCGCTTCGAGCAAACCGATCCAGATCGGAAGATTCAGTTTGTTTTCGGAGTCCTTCAAGATCACGATCGGCGTTTTGGTGACCGGGTCGAGCGTGAGTCCACCCACCGACATCTGGATTGAATCTTCGCGTTTCATCTTGCCCCGTCCCTTTCTGGCTTGAAATCCGAAACAAGCTCTGTTTCCTGCATCTCCCCCAGCAACGAATTCGCGGTTGCACCCGTGATGCGGACGGCGACCAGGGCCCCCGTCAGCTCTTCCGGCCCGTCGAAGTTAACGATCCGGTTGCTGCGTGCCCGGCCCGTCAGCTGTCCGTTCTTCTTTCGGGACTCCCCCTCGACGAGCACTTCCTCGACGGCGCCGATCCGCTCGCGGTTGCGCCGCAGGGAAATCTCGCGCTGCAGGTTCTGCACCTTCAGGAGCCGTTCCTTCTTGATTTCCTCCGCCACGTCGTCCTCGTAGAGCCTCGCCGAGACGGTCTGGGGTCGCGGCGAGTACATGAACGAGAAGATCTCATCATACTGCACTTCATCCAGCAATTCTAGGGTGTCCTCGAACTCCGCTTCGGTCTCGCCGGGAAATCCCACGATGATGTCCGTGCTGAGGGCGATTTCCGGACAGCGGTCGCGCAGGCGCGCGATCCGATCGAGGTACTCGGCGCGGCTGTAACCGCGGCGCATCCGCTGGAGGACCGCGTCGTTCCCCGACTGCACCGGCAGGTGCAGGTGCTCGCAGAGCTTGTCGAGCTCGGCGTACGCCTCGATCAGCTCCGCCGAAAGGTCCTGCGGGTGCGAGGTCGTGAAGCGGATGCGCGCGAGGCCGTCGATCTCGTTGACCCGCGCGAGCAATCCGGCAAAGCTCAGCTCCCCCGGCGACGTCTTGCCGTAGGAGTTGACGTTCTGCCCCAGGAGCACGACCTCCTTGACGCCCTGGGCGGCGAGCGCGCGAATCTCCGCGACGATCCGGTCGCTGGGGCGGCTCACCTCGCGCCCGCGGGTGTGAGGTACCACGCAGAAGCTGCAGACCTTGTTGCAGCCCTGCATCACGGTGACGAACGCCTGAGGTCCATCCACCCGCGTGCGGCCCTCGGGGTCCTCCATGTAGTCGGGGTCGCGGTAGAAAGCGGTCTCGACCGGCCGCTCGCGGGCGGTCCGGACGCGGAGCACCATCTCGGGCAGCTTGTGGATGTTGTGCGTGCCGAAGACAAGGTCGAGGTGCGGCATGCGCTTGAGCAGCCGCTCGCCTTCCTGCTGCGCCACGCAGCCCCCGACGCCGATGATCAGATCGCGGTTCTGCTCCTTGAGCTCCCGCCAGGTGCCGACCGCGCTGTAGACCTTTTGCTCGGCCTTGTCGCGCACGCTGCAGGTGTTGAGCACGATCAGATCCGCGGTTTCGGCGCGGTCCGTGGGCGCGTAGCCGGCGCGGCGCATCACCTGCACGATCCGCTCGGAGTCGTACTGGTTCATCTGGCAGCCGTAGGTCTGGACGTAGAGCCTCTTCATGGAACGATCGCGTCGACGAGCTTCGAGAGCTGGTTGAGGTTGCGGCATTCTTCGGCGACGTGGCAGTGCGATTGATAGCGCGGCATCTCGCTGTCCCCCACGCCCCACGTCGTCCGGCTCTCCGGGTTCAACCAGATGAGCTGCTTCGCCTTGCGCCGGATCTCCCGCAGAACCCAGTCGTTGGGGCGGTTGTAGTTGTTGCGGCCGTCGCCGATGATCAGGACCGTGGTCCGCCCGTCGAGCGCGGGGAAGTAGCGCCGGTAAAACAGCTCGAAGGCGCGCCCGAAGTTCGAGTGCGAGTAGACGTCGATCACGTCTCCGCGCAGGGCCGCCTCGACCGCCCGGTGGATGTCGTTCTCCTCGAACAATTTCGTGACTTCGCCGATGTCGCTTACGAAGATGAAGCTGCGGACTTTGGAGTACAGATCCTGCACCGAATAGACGAATTGTAACATGAAGCGGGAGGCGTTCAACACGGAATCCGAAACGTCGCAGAGCACGAAGACCTGCGGCTTGGTTTTCCGCCGCCGGTCGAGCGCCACGGCGAACGGCACCCCGCCGAAGCACAGGCTGCGGCGCAGCGTGCGCTTGAGGTTGAAGCGCCCGCGGGCGGCGCGCTTGCGCCGGACCGAGAGGCGGTTTTTGAAGCGCCGGGCGAGGCGGGCGACCGCTTCGTTCATGCGCCGGATGTCCTCCTCCGTGTAGTACGCGAAGCTCTTCTCCGCGAACGAGACCCGGCGGTCGCGATCGACGGCGTCGAGGCCGCGCTTGCGCTGCTCCTGCCGCACGGCCTCGCGCAGCATGCGGTAGAGGTCCTTGAGCCGCTGATCGAGATAGCGGATCAACAG
This sequence comes from Candidatus Zixiibacteriota bacterium, assembly GCA_035574315.1. NCBI lineage: Bacteria > Pseudomonadati > Candidatus Zixiibacteriota > Candidatus Zixiibacteriota bacterium. The sequence goes on along the minus strand of DATLYW010000019.1, from coordinate 47,793 downwards.
ATCGCCGTCGCCGCCGGCCCCGCCGCGCCGCAGCAGCGCCTTGAGCCGGTCGATCTCATCCTGCAGGCGGTCGGTTTGCAGCAGAGCGGCTGTGCGGGTGAAGGGCGCCAGGCGAAACCCCTCCGGCGATTCGGCGGCGGCTTCGCCTACGGCCTCGCGGAGCAGGCGCTCGAGCACGGCACCGTCGCCGGTGAGAAGCGCTCGCGCCAGCTCCGAAAGCTCCGCGCCGGACTCCTGGATGAGCCGCTGAAGCCGCTCGAGCACCTCCTGCAGCTCGCGCGGGCTCAGCCCCAACGCTTCCATGAGCCGCCGGTCCGTGTCGCGCAGAATGTGTCCCAGCCCGTAGAAAAACGCGTCGAAAAGCTCTTCGAAGGACTCCATATCCGCGGCGCGCTTCACCAGGGTGGCCCGCAGGGCCGCGCGAAACAGCGCCGGGTCGGCTACGCCCACGAGCTCCAGGGCGCTCAGCGCGTCGACGTTCTCCGCCAGAGAGACGCGAATCCCGTTGCGGCGCAAGATTCCGGCGAACTCGAGGAGACGGTCCTGCATGGAGCGCTCGGAGCGGAAGGAGTCAGTGCAGGTGGTCCTTGTCGCGGGACGCCGCCGCTCCGGCAGCCGCCCGGCGCTCCGCGAGGTAGCTCTGGAGCTCGGCCTGAGCCTTGCGGACGTCGGCTTCGTGCTTGACCAGGGCGGAAAGCGTATCCGCGACCAGCGCGTGGTCGAGGCGCTCGACGTTGAGCAGCGTCAGCGCCTTGACCCAGTCGAGGGTCTCGCTGATGCTCGGCGTTTTCTTGAGGTCGAGCTTGCGCACGCGCTGGATCAGCTGGACGACTTCCTGCGCCAGCCGCTCCGACGCCTCCGGCACCTTGAGCTTGACGATCTCCGCCTCGCGCGCGGCGTCCGGGAAGTCGATGTAGAGATGAAGGCAGCGTCGCTTGAGGGCGTCCGACATCTCCCGCGTGTTGTTGCTCGTGAGCACGACCAGAGGCTGGTGGCGGGCCTTGATCGTGCCGATCTCCGGAACCGTGATCTGAAAATCGCTCAGGACCTCGAGGAGAAAGGCCTCGAACTCGGCGTCGGACTTGTCGACCTCGTCGATCAGGAGCACCGCCGGGTCGTCGGCGCGGATCGCGCGCAGCAGCGGCCGCGGCAGCAGGAAGCGATCCGAGAAAAACACGCCGTCCTGCCGGGCGATGCAGTCGACCGCCTGCTGCAGCGTGCGCGCCTCGCCGACGATCTCGCCGATCTTGTCCTTGAGCATCTGGGTGTAGAGAAGCTGCTTCGCGTATTCCCACTCGTAGAGCGCCTTGGCCTCGTCGAGACCCTCGTAGCACTGCAGCCGGATCAGCTCAAGGTCGAGGGCGCGCGCCATGACCTTGCCCAGCTCGGTCTTGCCGACGCCGGCCGGTCCTTCGACGAGAATGGGTTTCCGCAGGCTGGCGCCGAGGTAGACCACGGTCGCCACGTTCTTGCTGCAGATGTAGCCCTGGCTTCCCAGGCGCGAAATGACGTCGTCAACCGATCGAAACATGCGGTCTCCTCGCGAGTCGCTCAAAGTACCATAATACGGGGAGGAGCGGCAATCAACGCGCGGGGGCCGCGGCGTTGCGCCGCAGCCGGGGTTCCGGTAGATGAATAATACGACTCGTGTGCACGCTCGCGCTCTACTACCGGATCTCCTCCGAGTTTCCCCTGATCGTCGCCGCGAACCGCGATGAACGCTACGATCGTCCTTCGAGCCCCCCGGCGACGCTCGGGACGTACCCGGCGGTGGTTGCCGGCGTCGACTTGCGCGCCGGGGGAACCTGGCTCGGGGCGAACAGCCACGGCCTGGTGGCGGGAATCCTGAATCGGCGCGAGCAGCAGGCGGCCGCAGACGACGGTGACGCCCGCTCGCGCGGCCTTCTCTGTCTGGAGCTGTTGCGGCTGCGGAGCGCCGGCGAAGCGCGGGCCGCCCTCCCCGGCCACGAGCGCTTCCATTACCGTCCCTTCGTGCTCGTTTGGGCCGACCGCGACCAGGCCTGGACGGCGTGCAACGACCGGGATACCATCCGCGCGGTCGAGCTGACCGAGGGGCTGCACCTGTTCAGCAACCGCGCGGACGAGGCCGCCGGGCGGGGCAAGGTCGAGCGCGCGCGAGCGCTGTTCGAGGAGCTGCTTCCCCGCCTGAGAGAGGGCGCGCGCTCGATCCCCGAGATCGTGGGCGGGTTGCATCGGGCGCTGCGCGAGCACGACGGCCCGGCCGAAGACGCCGCTCCCGCCGATGCCGTGTGCGCTCACGGCGAGGCGTCGGGGACGGTCTCTTCGAGCATCGTCCTCTTCGCCGCGCGAGCGGGCGAGCTGCGCACGTTCTATTGTCCTGGGCCGCCGTGCCGGAACGGCTTCACCGAGGCTCCGGCTCTCAGGGTCGAATGAGACCCGAGACGACGGCCAGGCCCGCCTCGACGATCATCCTGCTCCGCCCGGCGGGCCGGCAGGCGTTCGAGGTCCTTCTCACACGGCGGCCCGAGGAGATGGGCTTTCTCGGCGGGATGTACGTTTTTCCCGGCGGCAACGTCCGCGCGGAGGACTGCAGCACGGCGATGATCGACCGCTGCCGCGGCTTGGACGCCGCCGGAGCCCGGCAAATCCTCGGCGCGCATTTAAAGCCGCGTTCCGCCCTCGGACACTGGATCGCCGCGGCGCGAGAGCTGTACGAGGAGGCGGGAGTGCTGCTCGCCGCGGCGGCGGACGGAGGTCCGCCCGCGGTCGAAACCCTGGGGCGCCTGGCAGCGCGGCGCCCGGCCTTGCTCGCCGGGAAAGTCCAGTTCCACCAGCTTCTCCGCGAAGAGGAGCTGTTCTGCGATCTCGGTCGGATGGTCTATTTCTCGCACTGGGAAACGCCGCGCCGTTTTCCCCTGCGGTTCGACACCCGTTTCTACGTTGCGCCGCTTCCCGAAGGACAGGCGGTCGAGCCCGATCCCGCGGAAGTCACGGAAAGCCTCTGGGTCGCTCCCGATCGCGCTCTCGAGCTTTTCAACCGAGGGAGATTGCCGATGATCTTTCCGACCTTCGCGTCGCTCAGAACGCTGGCCGATTTCGAGTCGGTGGAAAGCGTTCTGCAGGAGTTCGGGAGAAGCAAGCCGCGGGCGGCGGTTTGAGGCTGCGGTTCAGGCCCGCCAGAGCGGGCGATAGCGGACTGCGACTACCTGCTCGTAGGGGACCGGAGCGGCCAGCTGTCCCGCGGCGCAAGCGAAGCGGTTGAGCGCGGCGACCGCTTCTTCGTAGATGACCGGATCGTAAAACGGGAGGTCGCGCTTGACCACGGTGGGAATGAGCCTCGCGGCTTCCTCGGGGAAGAGCCGTCGGCCGATCTCGGCGGCCAGCTCCGGCTCCGCCCGCAGCGCCCGCTGCGCCCTCACCACCGCGCGCACCGCGGCGGCAACGCTTTCGGGCTCCGCGGCGATGAGCCGCTCCGTCGTCGCCATCCCGGCGAAGGTGAAGCGACGGACTTCCCCGGGATCGTCGCCGCGCCGGACATCGACCAGGATCTTGCCCACGCCGCGCTGTACGGCGGTTTCGCTGCCCATTGCATTGGCCCAGAAGCCGTCGATCCGGCCTTCCGCGAGCGCGCGGGCGGCGAAAACGCCGAAGGAAACGTCGCGTGCCCTGGCGCCGGGCAGCTCGACGATCTCCAGGTCGCGGTCCGGATCGAGGCCGCCGGCGAGCAGGAGCTGGCGCAGCGCCAGATCGGGTCCCTGCGCCGCGGTGAGCCGAAGCCCCTTCAGCGCTCCGAGGTCGCCACGCTCGGCCGCGAGGCTCGCGCGCACCACCAGGAGCCAGGGCGTTCCCTGCGACAGCGCCACCACCAGCTTCGCTCCCCTCCAAGAGGGGAACTCCGTGAGCAGGTCGTGGACCGAGCCGGCGATCATGGCATCGGCGGTTCCTTCCCGCAGGGCCCGGGTCGCTCCGAGCATGGGAACCAGCTCGACGCGAGCATCCAGCCCTTCGGCCCGGTAGAACCCGAGCTCCTGCGCGGCGAGAGCCGGGAAGCAGGTGTTGCTCACGAGGTCGACCGCGGCAATCTTGAATGCCATTTCTCTCCTTCCCCATTCCCGCCGGGGGGTGTACAACGAGCTTCGGCGGGACGATCACAATTGAACAGCCAACCATTTGTAGCACGCGGCCGCGAGGTCAGCCAGCACGGCCCTGCCTGCATTTCTCGATATCCGGGGCTTTTGCCGGGGCGGCGCGCTTCTTGCCACACCGATGGCAGACCCGCCATGCTGCTCGAAGACATCATTATCCTGTGGTGTCTGTTCATGCTCGCCCTCGCCTGTCCGATCAGCTTCGTCGCGGTGCTCTACGAAAAGGCCGCTGCGAAGCGCCGGCGAAAGCGGCGGAGAGGCGAGGCGCCGCCGCCGGACGACGCCCCTGGGAGGATCAAGAGCTCGCCGATTCGAGGCTATGACTCCGAGGATCTTCTTCGCGAAGACCTGCGGCTTTTGCGCCTCGCCGACGCGCCCGATCCTTCGCGCGCGACTGCGTTCCCGGCCCCGGGCGGAGCCCAGGACGGCCGCGTGTGCGCCGCGCTGGCGCGCCGCGCCGCGGCGGATCCGCCGAACTAGCCGGGGGCGAAGGCGGAGCGCAGCCTAGCGGTTCTGCAAGAGCTCGTTCAGCTTTCGACGGTCTTCCTCGGAGATGCTCTCCCGGCCCCGGTTCTCCGAGCGCCGGGCGTTTCCTTGCGGGCGCGCCTCCGGGCCGGAGCGCACCGCCGGCCCGTTGCTCCAGAGAGCCTGGATGTCACGCCAGTAGAGCCAGCCGAAGAAGAAGGCGGCCCAGAGGACGAACGGGGTAAGCACGAAGAGCAAAACGGCACGCAGCCGGTGCTTCTTTCGGGGCTTTTTCTTCGCCACGTCGGTGCTGCGGGCGGCCGGGCTAGTAGTTCGGCTTGTGATCGAAATAGTGCGTCGCGTTGATCACGCGCACGGTCCGCGTTTTCGAGCGCATCACGACCGACTGCGTGGTGGCTCCGCCGGGAAAGAAGTGCACGCCCCGCAGGTAGTCCCCGTCGGTCACGCCGGTGGCGGCGAACATCACGTCGCCTCCGGCCAGCTCCTCGAGCGAGAATTTGTGGTTGATGTCGCGGATGCCCATGCTCTTCGCCCGCTCGACCTCGGCCTCGTTGCGCGGCTTGAGCCTGCCCTGCATGTCCCCTCCCACGCAACGCAGCGCCGCCGCGGCCAGAACCCCTTCCGGCGCGCCGCCGATTCCGAGCAGCATATCGATGCCGGTCTCCGGCTTGGTGGTGGCGATGGCGGCGGAGACGTCCCCGTCCCCGATCAGCCGGATGCGGGCCCCCGCTCTGCGCACTTCCTGGATGATCGCCTCGTGGCGCGGCCGCGAAAGGATGATGACCGTGAGATCCTCGACCCGGCAGCGCTTGGCTTCGGCCAGGGCGTGGAGGTTCTCGGTCGGGCTCTTGTCCAGGTCCACCACCCCCTTGCCCGCCGGTCCCACGGCGATCTTTTCCATGTAGGTGTCGGGACAATGGAGCAGGTTTCCGGCGTCGGCCATCGCGATCACGGAGAGCGCGTTGGGGGCTCCGGTGGCGCAGATCGTGGTGCCTTCCAGCGGGTCGAGCGCGATATCCACCTTCGGCCCTCCCGAGCCCACTTTTTCGCCGATGTAGAGCATCGGCGCCTCGTCGCGCTCCCCCTCCCCGATCACGACGGTGCCGTCGATCGCCAGGGCGTCGAAGGCGCGCCGCATGGCGTCGACGGCGGCCTGGTCCGCGGCCGTCTCGTCCCCTCGGCCCGTGAGCCGGGCGCAGCTGAGAGCGGCCGCTTCGGTGACTCGAACGGCTTCCAGAGCTAGGTTTCGGTCCACGGTTCCCTCCCTTCGATCAACGCTTCCATCAAGCGGTACGCTTGGGTGACCACGATTCCGGTCCTGCGCGCATCCGTCTCGTTGTAGCGCACCGGGCCGTTGTCGCGAGCGGCGGCGGCGGAGAAGAGCACGAAGGGAACCGGCTCGGCGACGTGCGTTTTGAGCGCGATCGCCGTCGGGTGATCGGGCATCAACAGCAGTCGCCAGTCCGTTCTCCCCGCCATGCCGTCCAGCACGGTGCCGACGACCTTTTCGTCGAAATCCTCGATCGCCTGGATTTTCTTTCCGGCATCGCCCATGTGGCCGGCCTCGTCGATCGCCTCGACGTGGATGAAGACCAGATCGTTCTTCTCCAGGGAGCGGACTCCATATTCCCCTTTGCCCCGATAATTGGTGTCGAGGAAGCCGGTGATTCCAGGGACCCGGATCCGTTCCAGGCCGGCGTAAGAGCCGAGGCCGTTGATGATGTCCACCGCCGAGATCACGCCGCCGGTGATCCCGAAACGCTCCCGCAGCGGCGGCAGCGCCGGGGCCCTTCCTTGCCCCCAGAGCCAGATCGACGTCGCCGGTCGGCGGCCCTGCCGCTCGCGCTCCCGGTTCACCGGGTGCGTAGCCAGGATCGGCTCGGATGCCCGCATGAGGTCCAGCAGCCTGTCGGCGCCGTCGCCCCGCGGGAGATAGGCGGCGACCGGACGATCCGTGATGTCGTGCGGCGGCGTGGTCTCCATGTCCTTTTTGCCGCCGCGCCAGACCATCAGATGGCGGTAGCTCACCCCGGGGAAGAACTCGATCCCGTCGCCTCCGAGCTTCGCGGCGAGCGTACCGATCAGCTCCGCGGCCTCGTCGCTGCCGATGTGACCGGCGGTGAAATCCTCCATCACGGCGTCACTGCCGCATCCGGAAAGCGTGACGAGGTTGCAGCGGAAGGCCACGTCCTGCGGGCCGAGCGCCACTCCCATGCTCGCGGCCTCCAGCGGTGAGCGCCCCGTGTGGTAGCGCCTCGGATCGTAGCCCATGATGCTCATGTTGCCCACGTCGCTTCCGGGCGGAAAACCTTCGGGAATCACGTGGGCGATGCCGAATACGCCCCGGCGCGCGAGCCAGTCCATGCGCGGGGTGCGCGCGGCCTCGAGCGGCGTTTTTCCGCCGAGGCTCGCCACCGGATAGTCGGCCATGCCGTCGCCCTGTAGGATGATGTACTTCACGGCTCTTTTGTGCTGCCGGGGCCCGGAGTACGAACCCCCGGGCCGCCTTTCAGGTCTCCCGCCAGATCGGAAACCAGACCGGTTTAACTGCGATATAGTCGCGATCGGCGAGCAAGTCCAGAGCCTGCCGCATCTGCCCCAACGTCGCCTGTTCGAGCGTCATGACGAAAGGCAGAAGACCGCCGCTCGTGCCGAGGCGATGGCTGCGGGCGAGATCCTCGAGCTCTTCGGCGCTGTGGCGCAGCTGCCAGATTTCGGAGATGTTGACTCCCAGTTTTCCGAAAACCTGCCCGATGTCGCCGACGATCCCCGCTCGGTCGCGAACCACGAAGCGCAGATAAAAAGATCCGTCGATCTCCTCCTCCGGTTGCAGCGTCACCGCCCCCGGGGGCATGAGGCTCGGCAGGCCGCAAAAGCGCCGACCGCCGCCGCGGGCGAGCTCGCACACGTCTCCCAGAACCGCCACGGCTGTGGGCCCTCCGCCGGCTCCCGGCCCGGCCAAAATATAGTCGCAATCGCGCCCCCGCCGACCGCTTCCGCTGCGCTCGCCCTTGAAGCAGATCGCGTTGGTCGGCCCGTCGATGTCGGCCAGCAGGTTCTCGCGCGGCACCAGCACGGGAGAGACGAATGCCTGCAGCCGGTTCCCCTTGCGCCTGGCCACGGCGAAATGCTTGATCGTGCTGGCGCCGGTCTTGCCGGCGTAGCGGAAATCGACGGCGTGGATGTCCCCGATGCCGTTGCGCCAGATCGTGCCGGGCTCGATGCGGACGCCGAAGGCGACCGCCGCGAGGAGAAGCAGCTTCGCCTCGGCGTCGGCGCCGGTCACGTCCGCTTCCGGGTTCGTTTCGGCGTACCCCCTGACCTGGGCCTCCGCGAGCGCCGCGTCGTAGGTTTTCCCCCCCTTCTCCATCTGCGAGAGAATGTAGTTGCAGGTGCCGTTGACGATGCCGAAGACCGCCTCCGGGCTCTCGGCGGCGAAGCTTTCGGTAAGCGAGCGGATGATCGGGATGCCGCCGCCCACGCACGCCTCGAAGCGCACCTGGCGGCCGGCTCGCACCGCTTCCGACCAGATCTCCTCGCCGTAACGGGCGAGCACCGCCTTGTCCGAAGTGACCACGGATTTGCCGTTGCGCAAGGCGCGCACGATGGCGTCGCGGTGGCGCGGCAGCGCCGACGGATCGTCCAGTCCGAGCACCTCGACCACGATCTCGACCCGGGGATCGTCGATGACCTCTTCCGCGCTCTCGGTGAAAAGCTCGGGGCGGCTGGCATGCCATTTCTTTCCCTCGGGGCGCCGCGTGTAGACCCTGCGGATCTCGATCTCGAGGTCCTCGCCGAACTTGCCCTCCCGCTCCCAGACGATATCCTGGACGGCCTCGCCGACGACGCCGGAACCCAGCAGTCCGAGACCGACCTTGAGGCGTTGATTCCCAGGCTTCATGCTAGTCTTCTCGCGCGGACGATGTTGAAAGGCAGCGGCGCCGGCGAAAGCGCTCGGCGCCCCGGCATCAGTCGAGGAGCTTTCCCAGCGCCCGCCGGATGTTGCGGACCGCCTGCTTCGTGCGATGCTCGTTTTCGATCAGGGCGAAGCGCACGAACTGGTCGCCGTACTGGCCGAAGCCGATCCCCGGGGAGACCGCCACCTTCGCCTCCTGGAGAAGAAACTTGGAAAACTCGACCGAGCCCATCGGCTTCGCCTGCTCGGGGATCTCCGCCCAGACGAACATCGTTCCCTTGGGCCTCTTGATCTTCCAGCCGGCCCGGTCGAGGCCGTCCACCAGGCAGTCGCGCCGCTTCTGATACATCGCCCGGATGCTCTCCACGCAATCCTGGGGGCCGTTGAGCGCGTGAATGGCGGCGATCTGGATGGGCTGGAAAATGCCGTAGTCGAGATAGCTCTTGATCCGCGCGAGCGCGTGGATGATGTCGCGGTTGCCGACCGCAAAGCCCACGCGCCAGCCCGGCATGTTGTAGCTTTTCGAGAGCGAGAAAAATTCCACGCCCAGATCCTTGGCGCCGGGGGCCTGGAGAAAGCTCGGCGCCCGATAGCCGTCGAACGTGAGGTCCGCGTACGCGAGATCGTGGATCACCAGCATTTCGTGCTCCTGGGCGAAGCGCACGACCCGCTCGAAAAAATCCAGCTCCACCACCTCCGTGGTCGGATTGTGCGGAAAACTGATGATCAAGAGCTTCGGCTTCGGCCAGGTCTGCTTGACCGCCTCCTCGAGAAGCCCGAGGAAGGTCTCCCCGGTGGTGAGGGGGATGCAGCGCAAATCCCCGCCGGCGAGCACCACCGCGTACTGGTGGATCGGATAGGTCGGGCTCGGGCAGAGCACCACGTCGCCCGAGTCGATAATGGCCCAGGCCAGGTGGGAGAGGCCTTCCTTGGCGCCGATCGTGACGATCGCTTCCGTGTCCGGATCGACCTCGACCTGATAGCGGCGCCGGTACCAGTCCGAGATCGCGGCGCGCAGCTTGTAGATCCCGCGGGAGACCGAGTAGCGGTGGTTTTGCGGCTTGCTCGCGGCCTCCACCAGCTTGGCGACCACGTGCGGCGGCGTGGCCGAGTCGGGATTGCCCATGCCGAAGTCGACGATGTCTTCACCCCGGCGGCGTGCTTCCATTTTAAGGCCGTCGATAATGCTGAAGACGTACGGCGGAAGCCTCTTGATACGCTGGAACTCCACCTGGTCCTGACCTTTCCTTTCCCGGATAAACTCCTGTGCGGTGCCCGAGCGCCCGCTGCCCGAACGGATCTGCGCGGGTGCCAGGACTTCAATTGAGGAATTTATAAGCTATCGTCGGACGCGAAGCAAATCGGCTCGCGCAAACCGACGTCACCCGGCCGCACCCAGCTCGAGCCGCCGCCCCCAACGGTGCATCAGGATCGCCCGTATCGCGGCCGACTCCGGCTTTTCGAGCCCGGGATCGGCCGCGAGCAGGATCTCCGCTTCTTCCCTGGCCTCGAGCAGCAACCGGGCGTCGCGCACGAGGTTGACCGTGCGGAAGTCGCCCTGCCCCGACTGGCGCGTCCCCAGCCATTCCCCGGGACCGCGTAGCGCGAGGTCCGCCTCGGCGATCTTGAAGCCGTCGTGCTCGGTTTCCATCACCTTGAGACGCCGCTCGGCCGCAGGGTTTCCCGGCGCCCGGTTGATGAGGAGGCAGCGCCCGGGTGCCCCGCCCCGTCCGACGCGGCCGCGCAGCTGGTGGAGCTGCGACAGCCCGAAGCGGTCGGCGTGCTCGACGACCATCACGGTCGCGTTCGGGACGTCGATCCCCACCTCGACAACGGTCGTGCAGACCAGCAACTGCAACGTTCCGTCGCGAAAGGAGCGCATGACCGCGTCGCGCTCTTCCGGGGACATCCGGCCGTGAAGGAGGCCGACGCGGAAGCCCCGGAAGGCGCCGGCGCGCATACGCTCGGCCATTCGCGTCGCATCGCGAACGTCGGCCAGCCGGTCGGACGCCTCGACCAGCGGATAGACGACGAAAGCCTGGTGGCCTCGGCGCAGCTCCTCGACAATCGCCTCGTAAACGGCGCGGCGCTGCTCCTCGCCGAAGACCTCCGTGAGCACCGGGCGGCGCCCGGGCGGCATCTGGTCGAGAAAGGAAACATCCATGTCGCCGTACAGCACCATCGCCAGGCTGCGGGGGATGGGCGTGGCGCTCATCAGCAGCAGGTGCGGCTCGGGGGCGGAAAGCGATCCGGCGTCGCCGGCGAGCTTGCGAAGCGAGAGCCGCTGGAGCACGCCGAAACGGTGCTGCTCGTCGATGACGCCCAAGCCCATGCGCGCCGCCCGCACCCCTTCCTGGATGATCGCGTGGGTTCCGACGACGAAGGGAATCTCGCCTCGTTCCACAGCGCCGAGGAGCCGCGCGCGCTCCGCGCCTCGAAGACCTCCGGTCACGAGCGCGGCGCGCAGTCCCAGCGCTTCGGCGAACGGGCGGAGGTTCCGGAAATGCTGCTCCGCGAGCAGCTCGGTGGGAGCGAGCCAGACCGCCTGGGCGCCTCGTTCCATGACGCGCAGGGACGCGAGCCAGGCGACCATCGTCTTTCCCGAGCCGACGTCCCCCTGCACGAGCCTCTGCATCGGGTGCGAAGCCTGGAGATCCCGGTCGATCTCCGACAGCACGCGCTCCTGCGCCACCGTGAGACGGAAAGGAAGCAGGCGGCGCATTTCAGCGGCGTACGATCTTGCGGGTTTTCCGAGTGGCACCGCGTCCCCGGTCCGCCTGAGGCGTTTTCGCAGGCCGAGGCCGAGCTGGAGGTAAAGCAGCTCGTCGAAAACCACGGAACGGTGCGCCCGCGACGAGAACCGGTTCAGCTCATCGGCGTCCGCATCGCGGTCGGGCCGGTGAAGCCGCGCCAGCGCGTCCCGGACGGCGAGAAGGCCGCGGCGCTCCAGGGTCGCCGGCGGCAGGCTATCCGGCAGGCGGTCGCCGTAATCGGCGAGCGCCCGCGCCACCCACCTGCGCATCAAATTGAGCGCGACGCCTCCGGGCCGGACGTACACGGGCACGATTCTTTCGAGCGGCTCGTCCGCGCCCTCGTCGAGCGCTTCGAACTCGGGATGGACCAGGCGCTTTTCGCCCCCTGGCCCCTGCTCCACGCGGCCGTGGACCGCAAGGCGTCGGCCCTCGGCGAGCGCGGCGGCCAGGTACGCGGGCGCCCGATACCAGAAGAGCGAGACCGCGCCGCTGTCGTCGACGAGCGCGGCGCTGATCAGCTGGGCTCGCCGGCGCGGATCGAAGCGCTTGCGCAGCCCGGCCAGGCGGCCGACGAACGTCGCGGTTTCTCCGGGGACGGCGTCCCGGCAGCGTTTGACGAGCCTTCGGTCCTCGTAGCGAAACGGAAGGTGATAGAGGAGATCCTCAACCGATTTCAGCCCGAGCCTGCCGAGTTGTTCCGCCCGGGTCGGACCGACGCCGCGGATGAAGCGGAGGGGTGTCTGAAGCTCTCTCAGCTGCCGCGTCGCCGTCTCGGCGGGATCGGCCGGATCGTTCTTCGCTCTTTTCCGGCCCGCGTTGGGGGTCGGGCTACCGGAGACCCTCATAGTCCTGCAGTGCCCGCACCTCGAACTCGCGTTGCCTGAGAAACTCGATCCCCTCGGCGGCGGCCGCCGCGCCCGCCGTCGTGGTGTAGTACGGCACCTGATAGTCGAGGGCGCAGCGGCGGAGGTAGTACGAATCCGCCTGGGAGTAGGCGTCGGTGGGCGTGTTGATCACCATGGCGATCTCCCCGTTGCGGATGCGGTCGGCGATGTGCGGGCTTCCCTCCTGAACCTTGTTGACGGTCTCGGCCGGGATGCCGCGGTCGCGCAGGTAGGCCGCGGTTCCGCGCGTCGCCACGATCGTGAAGCCGGCGCGGTGCAGCCTGGCCGCCGCCCCGGCGACGGCCGGTTTGTCCTCGTCCCGCACACTGATAAAAACGTTGCCGCGCGTCGGCAGCCGCATCCCGCCCCCGAGCTGCGCCTTGGCGAAGGCGATGCCGAAGGAGCGGTCGATGCCCATGACCTCGCCGGTCGATTTCATCTCCGGCCCGAGCAGGGTGTCGACGCCCGGAAACTTGTTGAACGGAAAGACCGCCTCCTTGACCGAGACGTAGCGGGGCCGCACCTCGGCACGAAGGCCCAGGTCGCGAAGCTTGCGGCCGACCATCACGCGGGCGGCGATCTTCGCCAGCGGGACGCCGGTGGCCTTGCTCACGAAGGGCACGGTGCGCGAAGCGCGTGGATTGACCTCGAGGACGTACACGCGTTCCCCCTGAACCGCGAACTGGACGTTCATGAGACCGCGCACGTCGAGCGCCTTGGCCAGTGCGGCGGTGTGGCGGCGGATCTCGTCCTGGATCCCGTCGGAGATCGACTTCGGCGGGAGGCTGCAGGCGCTGTCGCCGGAATGGACTCCCGCCCGCTCGATGTGCTCCATGATTCCCCCGATGACCACATCGTCGCCGTCGGCGACGGCGTCGACGTCGATCTCGACCGCGTCGTCGAGGAACTTGTCGATCAGGACCGGATGCTCGGGCGAGGCGGAGACCGCGTGCGTCATGTAGTGGCGCAGCGAGCCGCCGTCGTAGACGATCTCCATGGCGCGCCCGCCGAGCACGTAGGAGGGGCGCACCAGCACCGGATAGCCCAGCTCCTCGGCGATGCGGAAGGCCTCGTCGTAGGAGCGCGCCAGGCCGTTTCGCGGCTGCTCGATCCGCAGGCGCTCGAGCAGCTCCTTGAAGCGCTGGCGGTCCTCGGCGAGGTCGATGCTGTCGGGACAGGTGCCGATGATGGTCACTCCCGCGCGCTCCAGCGGCAGGGCGAGCTTGAGCGGCGTCTGGCCGCCGAACTGGACGATCACGCCGTCGGGCTTCTCCCGGTCGGCGATGTTCAGCACCTCCTCGAGCGTCAGCGGCTCGAAATAGAGCTTGTCCGAGGTATCGTAGTCGGTGCTCACCGTCTCGGGGTTGCAGTTGACCATGATCGTCTCGAAGCCCTCTTCCTTCAGGGCGAAGGCGGCGTGAACGCAACAATAGTCGAATTCGATCCCCTGCCCGATGCGGTTCGGGCCGCCGCCGAGGATCATGATCTTGCGTCGCGGCGACGGGTTCGATTCGTCCTCGCCGTCGTAGGTGGAGTAGAGATAGGGGGTGAACGCCCGGAACTCGGCGCCGCAGGTGTCCACGGAGCTGAAGATCGCCTCCACGCCGCGCGCCTTGCGCAGGCGGCGGACCTCGGCTTCCGCGGCGCCCGCGAGGCGGGCGATGCGCTCGTCGGCGAAACCGTGCTGCTTCCAGGCGCGAAGCTGCGCCGCCGGGACTTCCTCGAGGCGCCCGCGGAACGCCTCGATCTCGGGCTCCTGCCGCACGATCTCCTCGATCTTGGCCAGGAACCACGGATCGATGGCCGTGAGCCGGTGGATCTCCTCGAGCGGCATGCCGAGGCGAAACGCGTCGCCGATGTACCAGAGGCGCTGCGCGTTGGGGTTCCTGAGCTTCTCGCGGACCCGTTCCAGCGCGGCCGGCGCGGGCTCTCCGCCGGGATCGAGCTTCGACTCGAAGCCGCACGAGCCGACCTCCAGCGAGCGCATCGCCTTTTGCAGCGCCTCCTTGAAGGTCCGGCCGATCGCCATCGCCTCGCCCACCGACTTCATTTGCGGCGTCAGGAGATCCTTGGCCTGCGGAAACTTCTCGAAGGTGAAGCGCGGTATCTTGACCACGACGTAGTCGATCGTCGGCTCGAAGCACGCGGGCGTTTCGCGCGTGATGTCGTTCGGGATCTCGTCGAGCGTGTAGCCGACGGCAAGCTTGGCGGCGATCTTCGCGATGGGAAAGCCGGTCGCCTTGCTGGCGAGCGCGGAGCTGCGGGAGACCCGCGGGTTCATTTCGATGACCACCATCCGGCCGTCCCGCGGGTTGACCGCGAACTGGATGTTGGAGCCACCGGTATCGACGCCGATCTCCCGGATCACGCGCGCGGCGGCGTCGCGCATCGCCTGGTACTCCTTGTCGGTCAGCGTCTGGGCCGGGGCGACGGTGATCGAGTCGCCGGTGTGGACGCCCATCGGGTCGAAGTTCTCGATCGAGCAGACGATCACCACGTTGTCCTTGTGGTCGCGCATCACCTCCAGCTCGAACTCCTTCCAGCCCAGCACCGACTCCTCGATCAGGACCTCGTGGACCGGCGAGATGTCGAGGCCGTGCTGCACGACTTCCTTGAAGTCGTCCGGACCGTAGGCGAAGTTGCCGCCGCTGCCGCCGAGCGTGCGCGAGGCGCGGATGATGACGGGGAACTTGAGCCGTTTCTGGATCCGCAGGGCGTCGCGCAGGCTGCGCGCGTAGCCGCTGCGCGGCAGGTCGAGCCCGGCGCGGCGCATGGCCTCCTTGAAGAGGTCGCGGTCCTCGGCCTTCTTGATGGACTCCGCGCGGGCGCCGATCATCTCGACGCCGTAGCGCTCGAGCACTCCCCGGTCAGCGAGGTCGATGGCGAGGTTGAGGGCGGTCTGGCCGCCCAGGGTCGGAAGCAGAGCATCCGGCCGCTCCTTCTCGATGATCTTCTCCACGACCTCGGTCGTGATCGGCTCGATGTAGGTGCGGTCGGCGAAGTCGGGGTCGGTCATGATCGTCGCCGGGTTGGAGTTCACCAGGATCGTCCGGTACCCCTCTTCCTTCAGCGCCTTGAGCGCCTGGGTGCCGGAGTAGTCGAACTCACAGGCCTGGCCGATCACGATCGGTCCCGAGCCGATCAGCAGGATGGTGCGGATGTCGGTGCGCTTGGGCATGGGCGGCTCAGCCTCGATGCTTCCGCATCATCTCGACGAACCGACGGAAGAGATAACCGGCGTCGTGGGGGCCGGGCGACGATTCCGGATGATACTGGACGGAAAAGATCGGCAGCTCGCGGTGGGCGAGCCCCTCGACCGTGTGATCGTTGAGGTTGAGGTGGGTCACCTCGGCCGATCCTTTGAGCGATTCGGCATCCACGGCGAAGCCGTGGTTCTGTGCGGTGATCTCGACCTTGCGCGTCGTGAGGTCCATGACCGGCTGATTGCCCCCGTGGTGGCCGAACTTGAGCTTGTAGGTGCGGCCCCCCAGCGCGAGGCCGAGGATCTGATGCCCCAGACAGATGCCGAAGATCGGCTTTCGCCCCAGGAGCCTGCGGACGTTCTCCTTCGCGTACGGCACCGCGTCGGGATCGCCCGGCCCGTTGGAGAGAAAGATTCCGTCAGGGTCGAGGGCCAGAACGTCCTCGGCCGGGGTCGGAGCGGGCACGACACGGACCCGGCAGCCCGACTCGGCCAGGTGGCGCAGGATGTTGAACTTGATGCCGTAGTCGTACGCCACCACGAAAAAACGCGGCGACGAGAAATCGTCTTTTTTCCTGCGGCGGCCGGCCTCGGCCGGCTCCCGCCGGCGATAACCGCGCCCCGGCGCCCACAGCCCCTCGTTCCAGTCGTAGGGCTCGCCGCAGGTGACCGCGGCGACGAGGTCGCGCCCGATCAGGCCCGGCGATGCCTTGGCCCTGGCGACGAGCCGCTCGGGGTCCTGCTCGACGCTCGAGATCACACCCTCCTGCGTACCGTGGTCGCGCAGGTGGCGCACCAGCGCGCGCGTGTCGATCCCCTGGATGCCGACGATCCCGTGGGCGCGCATGTACTCGTGCAGCGGCTGGGCCGCGCGCCAGTTGCTCGGCGTCGCGGTGTATTCGCGGACGATAAACCCTTTCACGAACGGTTTGCGCGACTCCACGTCCTCCGGGTTGACGCCCACGTTGCCGATCTGCGGGTAGGTCATGGCGACGAGCTGTCCCTCGTAGGAAGGGTCGGTGAGGATCTCCTGATAGCCGGTCATGCTCGTGTTGAAGACCACCTCGCCCACCGCCTCCCCTTCCGCGCCGAAAGCGGTTCCCCGGTAGACCCGGCCGTCGGCCAGCGCCAGAATCGCCGTTTTCGTGCTCATGCGATTTCCTGCACCTCCTCGCCCGGGCCCTCGGCGGCGTAGAGCGTCACCTTGTCGGCGCTTTGCGGCTCCTGCTCGCGCAGCCTGACGCGAACCCGCTCCTGGTCCGAGGTGGGGAGGTGCTTGCCGACGTAGTTGGGCTTGAGCGGCACCTGACGCCGGCCGCGGTCGACGAGCACCGCCAGGCGCACGGATTTCGGGCGGCCCGATCGGAAGAGAACGCTCAGGGCGTGGTTTGCGGTCCGGCCGGTATGGATCACGTCGTCGACGAGGACCACGTCGCGGTCGCGCAAATTGACCGGACCCAGCTCGGCGTCGGCGGGCGCGACGCGGCGGATTTCGTCGCTCTCGCCGTAGATCTCGATCTCTCCGACCTCGAGCTTTCGTTTTCGTTCCAGCTCCATGCGCACGGCGATGCGGCGCGCGAGCCAGGCGCCGCCGCTCCGGATGCCGAGGATGAACAGGCGCTCCGGCTCCGCGGTGTCGCGCAGGATCTCCTCGCTCAGGCGGAGCAACGCCGCCTCGATCTCGCCCTCGTCCATCACGACGCGCTCGGGCCCGCAGCGGTAAGGCTCGTACCCGAGCTCTTCGGCCTGCTTGACCGAGTCGAACACTACCAGCTCGCGCCTGCCGAGCCAGCGCTTGAGGAGCGGCGCCAGCGCGATGTCGTAGGCGCAGTACTTCCTCGACGGCGCGTGGCCCACGAGCCTGACCTTGAAGGGGTGATCGCAGTAGAAGCAGCGAAGAATCAAGACGCCCCCCGGCCCCCCGGAGACCAGGCCGAAACGGTGCCGGGTGGAAGCCGGCTCCCGGACCGTGACGCAGTTGGGGTTCGGGCATGACGGTCCGAGCCGCTCGGGTGTCTCGTAGACGGGAACCGAGGGCCCAGGGGCCGCCCCGCGGCCTTCCCCGCCCAGGATAAATTTGAGCAGGGCCATGCGCACCGGAACGCCGTAGGCCGCCTGCTTGAAATAGACCCCGCGGCGGTCGCGGTCGAGCTCGGGCGAGAGCTCGTCGACGCGGGGCAGCGGATGCATGACGACCGTGTCCCTGAAGCGCTCCGAGTCGAGAAAGCTCGAGCCGATCGTCGGATAGCTGCCGCCGCCGTTCTCGGCGCCGAGCCGTTCCTTTTGCTTGCGCGTCATGTAGAAAGCGTCGTAGCGCAGCTCCGAGACCATACCGGTCAGCCGGCGCTGGATCTCGGCGTCGAGATCGGTGAGCAGCGCGAGCCGGTGCGGCTGGCGCGGCGTGAGATAGAGGGCGTCGGTCTCGCTCACCACCGACCGCAAATCGTCGGAGGCGAGGGGCGCGGGCGCGTACCCGAACTCTCTCTCGAGCCGCTCGAGCACGAAAGCCGGAAGCTCCATGCCGGCCGCGGCCAGCGCCACCACGTTGGCCCCGAAGCGGGCCAGCGCGTAAACCAGGGAGTGAATCGTCCGGCCGTGCTTCAAGTCGCCGCAGACCACCACCGTGAGCCCCTTAAGCCCGCCCTTCTCCCGCCTGAGCGTATAGAGGTCGCAGAGCGTCTGCGTGGGATGCTCGTGGCTGCCGTCGCCGGCGTTGATCAGCGGAATCTCCGCGTGCTCCGCCATCGCCTGGGCGGCGCCGTCCCAGTAGTGGCGGACGACCAGTACATCGGCGTAGCTCGATACCACCCTGGCGGTGTCGGCGATGCTCTCGCCCTTGGCCGCCGAGGACGACCGCATGTCGGAGCAGCTGACGACCGAACCGCCGAGGCGCTGCATCGCCGATTCGAAAGAAAGCCGGGTCCGGGTGCTCGGCTCGTAGAACAACGTCGCCATGATCCTGCCGGCGGCGGGGCGCTCGCGCACCAGGGCGGGCGCGTCGTCCGCGAGCTCGAAGATCGCTTCGATCTCATCGTTCCCGAGGTCGGCAATCGACACCAGGCTGCGCACGACAATCGGCTCCTAAGGTTGTTGGACGCGCGGCGGCCAGTCGGTGAGCACTACCTGGTCGACGCCGTCCGATTCTTCCAACAAGACCGTGATCCGCCGGGCGTCGTCGGCTTCGAGGTTGCGGCCGACGATGTCCGCACGGATCGGAAGCTCGCGTGCGCCGCGATCGATCAGCACCGCGAGCAGCACGCGGGCGGGGTTGCCGAAACGCGCCACCGCCTGCATCGCCGCCCGGATGGTGCGGCCGCGATAGATGACGTCGTCGACGAGCACCACGGTCCGGTCGTCGACCGCGACGGGGATCTCACGCGGCGAGAGGAGCGCCGGCTCGTCGGTTGCAGCGCCGTCGTCGCGGAAGCGCGTGATGTCGATCGCTCCGACGGCCGGGGCCGCCCTGCCGAACTCCGCGATCTTGCGGGCCAGGCGACGCGCCAGGTGAACGCCGCGCGAGCGGATGCCGATCAGAACCGGAGCCGCTCCCGCGGTGCGCTCGACGATCTCGTGCGCCATCCGCGCCACGGTCCTGGCGAGATCTTCCTTCTCGAGGAGAATCTGCTTCTCGGCTGCCACGTCAAGCCATAAAAAAAGGCCTCCTCCGGACGGAAGAGGCCTGTGTCATATTTCCCCGACAAAAGTTCATCGTGTGCCTTTACCGACCTCGCGGGATCGGTTTAAAAGGACCAGCTCTTTTCTACCGTGACCGACCTTCGATGTCAACCCGAAGTCGGCGCGGGACACGCTTCAGAGAATCTCGACGATTTCGGCTCCGGCCGAACCGCGGCCGAGCGTCAGGCGGGCGACCGTGACCGGGAGCTTGAAGCGGCGTGGACCGGCGCTCCCCGGGTTGACGAAGAGCGCGCCCGGCGATTTCTCCACCTTCGGCCGGTGCGAGTGACCGCTTATCACCACGGCCGGGGGCTCGGGCGGGGCGCCGAGGCCGCGCAGATCGTGGACGACGTAACAAACGAAATCGTTGATGCGCAGCTCCAGGCCGAGGGGAAGGCCGCGCGCCCAAGCCCCGCGGTCGTTGTTGCCGCGGACCGCCGCGACGGGACAGAGCCGCCGGAGCCCCTCGAGAACGCCCGGGCCGCCGATATCGCCCGCGTGAATGATCAGCTCCGAACCCTGCAGTGCCGCGACCGCCTCCGGGCGGAGCAGGCCGTGGGTGTCGGAGATGAGCCCCACCCGCCCCTGCGGCAAGCTCAACGCCGGCAGGCGGCAAAGCCGGGCCCGTTTGATTCTGAGGGGCATCGGAATCTATACAATACAGGCGGCGCAACCGGCGTCCAGGGAGGCGGTATGTTTCCTCACCTGCAAGCGTTTCATTTGCAGCGCTGGATCGACGAGAACCGGGGCGACTGGGGACAGCGCCGGGTCATCTGGCAAGATTCCGACTTCATCGCCTTCGTCACCCGCGGTCCCAACCGGCGGAAAGACTTCCACATCAACCCCGGAGACGAGATCTTCTACCAGCTCGAAGGAGAACTGAATCTCCATCACCTGGAGAACGGGAAACGGCCCGAGGTCGCGGTCCTCAAGGCGGGCGAGATGCTTCTGCTGCCGCGCAATGTGCCGCACTCGCCGCGCCGCGGCGAAGGGTCGTGGACGCTGGTGGTCGAAAGAAAGCGGCGGCCCGAAGAGCTCGACCGGTTCGTCTGGGTTTGCGAAAGCTGCGGCACGGAGCTCTACGCCACCGATGTTCGCTTCGACGACCCCACGGACGCCGTGGCGCGCGCCACGCGGAGGATCCAGGCCGATCCGCGATTGTCCACCTGCCGGAGCTGCGGGGAGCGACTGGCCCTGTAAAGGCCGCGGGGAACGGCAGTCTCAGCCGCGCCTGGCCTGAATCGCTGTCCAAACCTTCGGAGGCGTCAGCGGCAGGTCCTGGATGCGTACGCCAACGGCCCTGGAAACCGCCCCGGCGATCGCCGGGGCGAGGGGCAGCAGTCCCCCTTCTCCCATTCCCTTGGCGCCGAAGGGCCCCGGCCCGTTGCCGTTCTCGATCAGCACGGTGGTGAGGTTCTGCGGCAGGTCGCCGAAGGTCGGCAGCCTGTAATCGACGAGGTTGGCGTTCAACGGCTGGCCGCTGTCGTACACCAGCTCCTCGAGCAGCGTGTGGCCGACGCCGAACATCACCGCGCCTTCGTCCTGCCCTTCGACCTGCTCGGGATTGATCGCCTTGCCGACGTCGGTGGCGGAAACGTAGTTCAGGAGCTGGATCGCGCCTGTCTCGGTGTCGACTTCCAGCTCGACGCCGCCCCACGCCACCTCCCAGAACGTCGTCGGCGAGCCGAGCACGGCCTTGGGGGTGCGCTTGTCGCGATAGAGGCCACGGCCGATGATCTCACCGGCCCTGCTGCCGAAGAACTCCACGATCACCCTGCCGTACGGGAGCGAGCGGCCGTCGCGCGTGTGAACCGCCCCGTCCCGCAAGACGAGGCCGGAGGGCTTTCGCTTGAGCACCTTGGCAGCGCACTGCAGCAACTGTTTTCTGGCGTCCTGGGCCGCGCGCTGCACGGCAAGCCCCATCACCACGGTCGAGCTGCTCGCGCTGGTCGAGATGTCGTAAGGCGTGACGTCGGTGTCGAGCTGCGCCACGGAAATGCGCCCGAGGTCCATGGCCAGCTCCTCGGCGACGATCTGGCTGAGCGCGGTCCGCGGCCCCTGGCCGATCTCCACCGTTCCCGTGAGCAGGACGGCGCTCCCGTCCGATGAGATCCGCACGGCGGCGCCAGCCACCTTGTACGTGCCGCCCGCGTCCTTCATGCACATGGCGATACCCTTGCCGCGGTTCGGCCGGGAGGGCGGCTCGTTCCACTTGATCGCCTCGGCCACCTTGAGCAGGCCTTCCTTGAGATCGCAGTCGACGGGCGTGTCGCCGGCGGTGTAGACCTCCCCTTTCCTGAGGAGGTTCTTGAGCCGCAGCTCGACGGGGTCGATCCCCAGCCGCTCGGCGATCAGGTCCATCTGCGACTCGTACGCCCACGTCACCTGGACGCTGCCGAAGCCGCGAAACGCCCCGGCGGGGATCGTGTTGGTGTAGACCCCGTGCGCCTCGATCCTGGCGTTGGGAATGCGGTACGGACCGAGGGAGCGATAGCCCGCCTTCTGCGTCACGCGCGGGCCGGCGTCGGCGTACGCGCCCGTGTCGGTGAAGATCCGGCACTCGCGCGCGACCAGCTTTCCGTCACGCGTGACCCCTGTCCGGAGCGTGACGCGCGCGGCGTGGCGCGTGACAGTCTTGAAGCTTTCGCCGAAGGAGAGCACGAGCTTCACCGGCCGCCGCGTTTTCCACGACAGCGCAGCGGTGATCGGCTCCGCCTTGACGTACAGCTTGCCGCCGTAGCCGCCGCCGACATACGGGACGATGACGCGCACCCGGCTGAGCGGCAGGCTGAAGATCGCCGACAGGTGGTCGCGCAGCGTGAAGGGGTCCTGGCAGGAGCTCCAGACGGTGAACTTCTCTCCGTCCCAGTAGGCGATGTTGGTGTGCGGCTCGAGGGAGCAATGCTGCACCTTGTGGAAGCGGAAAGTGTCCTCGAAGACGTGATCGGCTTTCTCGAAGCCGCGCGCGAGGTCGCCGCGCTCGTAGCCGAAGTAATAGCAGACGTTGGTGCCCTTGAAACGCTCCGGCGCGCCGTAGGTCGAGCCGCGCAGCTCGGCGCGGGCCACCTCTTCCTCGTGCACCAGCGGAGCGCCCTCGGCGAGCGCCTGCTCGAGATCGTCGACGTGCGGCAGGTCCTCGTACTCGACCTCGATCCGATCGAGCGCTTCCTCGGCCGCCAGCGGCTCCTCGGCCAGGACCGCGGCCACGGGGTCGCCGACGTAGCGGACCTTGTCGACGGCCACGATGCACTGGTCCTTGTACGTCGCGCCGTAGCGGTAATTGAGACCGCCGAGGTCGTCGCGCGTCAGAACCGCGATCACTCCGGGAACGTCGTAGGCCCGGGCGGCGTCGACCCGGACCAGCTTCGCGTGGGCCACCGGGCTGCGCAGGATCTTGGCGTAGGCCATCCCGGGAAGCTCGATGTCTCCCGTGTAGATCGCCTTTCCGGTGACCTTCTCGATGCTGTCGACGCGATGGGCGCTCTTGCCCACGACCGCGTAACTGCGCGTTTTCTTCATGCTCGCCGGAAAGCCGCCGCCTGGCGGCGTTTACTTCCGAATCTTCGGGCTGTCCTTCTCGGGGAAATAGAGGTCGCAAAACGGGCAGTGGAAATTCATGCCCGACCCCAGCATGTGGGGGTTGACCACGAAGACTTTCTTGCACTTCGGACAGGTGACTTCTACCGCCTGGCCCATGATTCCTCCTAAAGCGCGTGCGAGTTACCGGTTCTCGAGCTCAAGCCCAGTAAGTGGTCCGGTCGATCGGGATGTGCTGCAGGACCTCGCCGGGGATGTAGTCCTCCAGCTTGATCCGCGCCATGGCGTCGTCCGGGCACTTGGAGACCGGCGAGAACGGCCGGTCGAGGGGTCTGGTTGCGTCGACGATCATGCCCGACGTCTTGATCTCGTCGACCAGCGACGGGTCGAGGAAGTTGCCGCGGAAGAGCGGCTGCAGGATCGAGACCTGGCGATGCGGTTGCACGCGTGTTGCCAGAGCCCACAGGATGTCGGTCGGATTGAAAACGTCGATGTCGTCGTCGAACACGAATACGTTCTTGGTATGGTCGAAAGTGAGCGCGGCGGCCGCGGCCCGCCCGGGATCCCCCTCCGACATCTTCTTCATCGAGATGAAAACGTTGTAGTGCGCGTGCCGGCCCTGCTTGCAGACCGCGGTCACGCCGGGCACCGCCTCGCGGCAGCGCCGCAGATAGGCGCCCTCCCGGGGCAGATCCATCCACGGCTTGTCGCCCTCGGGCGTGATCACGGACTGGTACATCGCCCCGTTGCGGTAGTTGATCGCGCGCACCTGGTACTCCACGCACGTGGTGTAGCGCTGCGGGCCGAGGTATCCGGGCGCTTCGCCGAAGGGCCCTTCGACGACGCGCTTGTTGGGGATCAACACGCCTTCGATCACGATCTCCGCATCGGCGGGGATCAGGAAGTCTTCGCCGAAGGTTTCGGAAGGAACCAGCCGCAGCGGCTCGCCCAGGTAGCCGCCGATCACGTCGTACTCGCTCACTTCGAACGGACCGCTGTAGCAGGCGCCCATGTGATACGCCGGGTGATGGCCGAGGACCGTCGCCACCGGCATCTCGAGGTTGTTCTCCTCGTGGTCGCGATAGATCCGCCAGAGGTGGCGGGGCGAGGCGTAAAGCGCGGTGGTGTTCTTCGACTTCACCTCCATGCGGTGATAGGAGACGTTGTAGATGCCGGTCTTGCGGTCCCTGGCGATGGTCGACAGCACGATGTACGGGCCGCCGTCCATCTCGTGGTGGCGCATGATCGGGAGCTCGTAGAGGTCCACATCGCGGCCGACGCGGACGTTTTCCTTGACCGGCGCGTCCTTCCTGTCGACCACGACCGGCGCGATCCGGTGCTCTTCCATCTCCAGGCAGCGCTCGGCCATTTGCGGCCGGGTGGTCTCCTTGGGCAGCCCCAGGGCGATCTGCGCCTTGCGCTGGGAGATCTCGCAGTTCATCACCAGCTTGATGTCGCCGACCCTGCCGTTGAGATTCAGCGGATTGTCGAAAATGATGATCGGGAACTTCTTCAGGGCGCCGAGATGCTTGATGATCGCGGTCACGTCGTAGTGCGCCGGGTCGACCTGCTTGGTGATGTGGATCACCTCGTTGGGAATCTCGCGGCGGCAGTCGTCGAGAAAAGTCCTCAGACTCTTGGGCATGGAGTCCTCCTCGGCCGGAAAAATTATGCAAAATTTTATGCAGAGAGGATTATCGGATGCGGGAAACTTTGTCAATCAAGCGGGGCTTTTCGCGCGCGCGGAGCCCTCGCGGAAAATCGCGGAAGCGGCGGGAGCGAAGCTAGCGGGCGCCGTATCTCGCGTACATCTCGTCGATGAAGCCGCTGGCGTCCAGCTTTTTCATGAAACGGTCGTCGACCAGCTCCTCGACCTTCACCTTTTCGACCGCGGGATTGCGCAGCTTCATCAGCCGCTGAACGTTTTTCAGCCCCGCCAGGCTCGCGAAGGGTTTGCGGTCCAGCCCCTTGAGGACGTCCTGGTACCCTTCTTCGGCCTCCTGATCCCCGATCCGGAGGTACTTCTTGAGGATCGCGAGCGCGGTTCCCTTGTTGGCCGGGCCGAAGATGAACGCCTCGCTCTCGAGCAGGGCCTTGAGGATGTTCTCGATGGTCTGCGGGTTTTTCTGGATGAAGCTTCCCTTCGTGACGATGCCGACGCTGGAGATCGGGATGTTCGCCTTGCTCAGCTCGGCGAGCACCGGAAATCCCCTCTCCCGCAGCGTGCGGCTCATCACCCCGTCGAGCACCGTGACGTCGATTGTGCCGGTCACGAGCGCCTGGGCGAGGACCGACTGGTCGCCGGCGGGAATCAGGCTGATGCGGTCGCGCGCCGGTTCCAGGCCGAAGTGCTCCAGCGCGAGGATCGCCCCCATCCACACGGTGCCGCCGATGCTCTGGACGCCGAAGATCTTCCCCCGCAGGTCTTCCGGCCGCTTGATTCCGGGCCGCGCCACGACGTCGTAGGTCACCCGGTTGGTGAACGCGGCGAGGATCTTGAGATCCGATCCGCTCGCGGCGGCGCCGAGGACCGCCGTTCCGCCGGTATAGCCGATCTGGATGTCGCCCGAGGTCAGCGCGGCGACCAGCGTCGGCGCCTGGCGGATGAAGATCATCTCCGAGGGAACGCCGTACTTGGAGAAAAATCCCCGATCCTTGGCCGTCCAGAGAGGCAGTACGCGGGCGTTCATCGCCGCGTGCGCGATCACGTTGTTGGCGGGCTCGGCTGCAACCGCCCTGCCGGGCGACGCCAGCCCGAGAGCCAGGAGGGCAAAGGCGAAGCGCATCTTCATGGTTCGCCTCCTTTCGAATCGCGCGCCGCCGGCGCGCTTTCCGCCGCCGGCGCTCCAGGCCCGCAACGCTCCGCGGGCGACGCTCTCCGCCGCGAATCTCCAGCCGGGGGAGCCTTACCGACCGCCCAGCGCCTTGATGAAGGAGCGGTCGATCAACTCGTCGACCGTGATCCGGCGCTTGATGCGGCCGGTCTCGTATTCCTGGTCGATCACGCCGGGAATCGCCTTTTCGGCGATCGTGCCGTTCAGGGGAAACGAGTCGCGGTACTCGTCGTAACCCGCCGGCGCATACGCCGGATCCATCTTGACGTACTTCCTGAGCGCGCGGATCGCCTCGTCCCTGTGCTCCAGCGTGTACTTGACGCCGCGCTGGTAGGCGCGCAGGAACCTCGTCACCTGCTCCCTTTCCTTCGCCAGCCACGACTCGCGAGCTGCGAAGGTCTCGTAGGGCCACTGAGGGAAGACTTCCTTGAGGTCGAACAGTTTGTTGAAGCCCTGCTGTTTGGCGATTTCCGTGACCGGGAACCAGACGATGGAAGCGTCGACGGCTTTGGCGGAAAGCGCGGCGAAGCGGGCCGGCGTGCTGCCGATCTGGAGAATCGTGACTTCCTTGGGGTCGATGCCGAAGTGCCGCAGCGTGGCCCGCGTCAGGTAATCGGTGAGCGAGCCGAAGCGGCTGATGGCGAAGCGCTTTCCGCGCGCGTCCTTCATCGACTTGAATCCCGGCTGCGAGTAAAGCTGAAAGGGCATGATGTTGCAGATGCCCCAGAAGTTCTTGATGTCGCTGCCCGCCGCCCGGCCGCCGATGGTTTCGACGAAGGCGCTCCCCATCATCTGGATGTCGCCGCCGATCAACGCCTGGAGGTTGGTCGCCCCGGCGTTGAACATGACCAGCAGCACCTCCAGCCCTTCGTCTTTCCAGAAGCCCTTTTCCTGCGTGACGTAAACCGGCAGAAACGCCACGTTGACGGAAGAAAGGCCGACGATGATGCGGGCCTCAGCGGGCCGGGTCCAGGAGAGCGCTCCCCACAGGAGAGCGGCGGTGAGCACGATGGCGATCTTCTTCGACACCTTTGTAGTCTCCTTTCGCGGATGGCCGCAGTCGGTCGGGCGCGGCTCGCTAGTTTTTACAACGAGCGCAGATCGTCGCGCAAGACAAAACGCGGGCCGGTCAGATCACGGACCGTTCGGGCAGGATCGTCCTGAGCACCCGCAGGTAGTTCCCTCCCAGGATCGCGGCGATGTCCTCTTCCCTGTAACCGCGCCGCAGCAGGCCGTCGATCAGGTTGGGCAGGTCCTCGATCTCCTCGAAGCCCTTGACCAGCGGCGGCTTGTGGAGCGGGTGGTGGCGGTCCTTGAGCGTGCGGGGGCCGTCGTACTTGACGAAATCCATCCCGAGGGCGACGTGCTCGATGCCGATCAGGTCGATCATGTATTCCAGGTGCTTGATCAGGTCGTCGAGCGTCGCATCCTTCCTCGCGACGCGTTCGGGCAGCGCCAGGATTCCCACCAACCCGCCCTGGCGTGCGATCGCCTTGAGCTGGTCGTCGTCGAGATTGCGTGGGTTTTCCAGCATGCCGCAGGCGTTGGCATGGCTGACGATCAGCGGCGCGGTGGCGACCTCGAGGCTCTGGAAGAACCCCTGGCGGTTCATGTGCGAGAGGTCGACCACCATGCCGAGGCGGTTGGCCTCCTTGATCACCTCGACCCCGAAATTGGTCAGCCCCCCGCCGGTGCGGGTTTCCCAGACCCCGTCGCCGAGCTCGTTGCGGAAGTTCCACACCGGCTGGATCGACCGCAGCCCGAGCCGGTAGAAGTTCCTGAGGTTGTGCAGGCTCCCGCGCAGCGGCATGCAGCCCTCGAAGTGGAGCAGGAACTTGACGGTTCCCGGCTCCACCGCCGAAGGAAGATCGCCGCGCGTGCGGACGAGCTGGATCATGCCTTCGGACCGCGGCGCCTCCTCGAGGAACATGTCGATCTGGTCGAGCGCCGTCTCCAGGTAGCGTCCGGTGTTCTGCGAGTGGGAGTAGGAGTCGCCGCTGATCGCGTAGACGCAGACGTTGATTCCGTCGCGGATCAGGCGCGGCGCGATCGCGTCGCGGAGCGGGGCGGTCTCGCCGATCGACAACCGGTAGAGCTGCTCGTAGACGTCGCGATGTCCCTCCACGACGATGTGTTTCTGCAGGAGCTCCCTGGCCTCCATGCCCGCCTCCTTTCTTGAAGCGCGAATGGGCTTCCGCTACTAATAGAGGCAATACGACGCGGAAGCAAGCGGTTCTCCCTTGCGATTCTCCATCCGTTCCATCTGGCGGCCGCGGCGGCGCGTGCTCGCGCTGGTGTTGCTGTGCGCGGCGTGCCAGTCGCGGCAGGATCTCTCGGCCCCCGGCTCGGCCGACCATTTTCGGGTCAACATCGCCACCGAGCCGCCGACGCTCGACTGGTCGCTGGCGACCGACCACGCTTCTTTCAAGGTGATCACCAACCTGATGGTCGGCCTCACCGAGCTCGGCCGCAATCTCGAGCCGGTGCCGGCCGTGGCGAAGTCCTGGGACATTCAGGACGGCGGCCGGCGCTTCGTCTTTCACCTGCGGGACGACGTGCTGTGGAGCGACGGTCAGCCGGTGCGCGCGCACGATTTCGAGTATTCGTGGAAGCGGCTGCTCGACCCCGGAACGGCGTCGGAATACGCCTACATCCTTTTCGACGTCGTCAACGCCCGGGAGTTCCACGAAGGCAAGATCGCCGACCCCGCGGCCGTCGGGGTCCGGGCGACGGACGATCGTACCCTGGTCGTGCAGCTGCGCCAGCCGGTCTCTTATTTCCTGCCGCTCACGACCTTCGAGGTGACGTTTCCGCAGCGCCGCGACGTCGTAGAGATGCACCGGTCGCGCTGGACCGACCCGGAGAACATCGTGACCAACGGCCCCTTCCTGCTCAGCGCGTGGCGCCATGAAAGCGAAATCGAGCTCCGGGCGAATCCCAGGTTCTTCCGCGGCAAGCCGGCGGTCGAGCGGGTCAGCTTTCTGATGGTCAACGAACCGACCACGGCGCTCGCGATGTACGAGCAGGGGCGGCTCCATTTCATGGACAACTACAGCATCCCGAGCGTCGAGAAGAAGCGGCTCTCCAGAGTCCGCGGCTTCCGACGCGTGCCCCAGCTGCGCGGCGAGTACTACGGCTTTGCGACCGACCGGAAGCCCTTCGACGACCCGCGCGTGCGCAAGGCGTTCGCTCTGGCGATCAACCGGGAGGTCTTTCCCAAGATCCTGCACGGCGGTGAGCAGCCCGCTGCGTCCTGGATCCCCCCCGGCATGGCGGCGCACAACCGCAAGATCGGCCTGCCTTTCAACCCGGTGGAAGCACGCCGGCTCCTGCGCGAGGCCGGGTACCCCGAAGGCAGGGGCTTCCCGCCGGTCGTGCTGGGCTACAACACCCAGGAGAGCCACAAGCTCGCCGCAGAGGCGGTCCAGGGGATGTGGCAGCGAAACCTGAACGTGCTCGTCCGGCTGGAAAACCAGGAATGGAAGGTTTACTTGAAGAAGCTGCAGAACGATCCGTTCCCGGTCTTTCGCTCCGGCTGGGGCGCCGACTACCCCGATCCGGACAACTTCATGAAGCTCTTCACCTCCGGCAGCGGCAACAACAACACCCGCTGGAAGAACCCGCGCTACGACCGGCTGGTCGAAGCGGCGGCGCACGAGTTCGATCTCCGGCGGCGCGTCAAGCTGTACGACGAGGCCCAGAGAATTCTCTGCGAGAGCGAGGTGCCGATGATCCCGCTCTTCTGGACCGCCGAAAGCACGCTCCTCAATCCCCACTTCACCGGGCTCGAGCTGAACGGCATGGCGCGGCTGGAGCTCCGCCATGTCCGCCCGGCTCCCCCCGACGACGCAACGCCGTGACGCGACGGCGGCCGATTGCCAACGACGCGGAAATCGCATAAGGTGAGGTCCCGATTCCGAAGCACTCCAGCGACACTTCCGGGGTTGTTTCAGAAATACACCGCAACGAGGGCGGAGCATGGAACTCAGCGACGATGACGTCCTGCACATCCTGAAACTGATAGACGAGTCGAAGTTCGACTATTTCCAGCTCGAGATGGGCGATCTCAAGATCACGGTGAGCAAGGGCGACCCGATCGGGGCGCCGGCGGCGCAGCCTGCGGCCAACCCGGGGCCGGCTCCTGCGCCGGCGGCGCAACCGCCTCCCGCTCCGACGCCGGCGCCGGCCGCGGCGCCGAAGACCGAGGCGCGAGTCGAGGTCAAGACGGTTCCGGACGGTCTGGTCCCCATCGCGGCGCCCCTGCTCGGGACCTTTTACGTCGCGCCGGAGCCCGGCGCGCCGCCGTTCGTGAGCGTCGGAGCTTCGGTGACCGAGGACACCACCGTGGGCCTCATCGAGGTGATGAAGGTGTTCAACAGCGTCCGCGCCGGCGTCAAGGGGATCATTACCGAGGTGGTGGCGCAGAACGGGCAGTTCGTCGAGTACGGGCAGACCCTGTTTCTCGTCAGGCCGCTATGAGCGTTACCCGGGTGCTGGTCGCCAATCGGGGCGAGATCGCGGTGCGGGTCATCAAGGCGTGCCGCAGCCTGGGCATCGAGACGGTGGCCGCGGTCTCGGAAGCGGACCGCGACAGCCTTCCGGCCAGGCTGGCCGACCGTGCGGTCTGCATCGGCCCGGCGCGTTCCTTCGAGAGCTATCTGCAAGCGGGCGCGCTGGTGGCGGCGGCCGCGGGCACCGGGTGCGACGCGCTGCATCCGGGATACGGTTTTCTCGCCGAGCGCGCCGAGCTCGCGGAGCTTTGCGCCGAGCACCACATCACGTTCATCGGGCCCACGGCGGAGAACATCCGCAGGATGGGCGACAAGCTCGAGGCGCGCCGGATCGCCGCCGCGGCCGGGGTTCCGACGGTTCCGGGGTCCGAACGGGCGAAGAACGCCGTGGAAGCGGAAGCTCTGGCGGCGAAGATCGGGTACCCGATCCTGCTCAAGGCGGCGGCGGGCGGGGGCGGCCGAGGCATCAAGCTGGTTCGCGACGCGGCGGAGCTCCACGGAACGTTCGCCACCGCAGCGGCGGAGGCGCGCGCGGCCTTCGGCGACGACACGCTGTACCTGGAGCGCTACATCGCCAACGCGCGCCACATCGAGGTGCAGGTCCTCGGCGACGCCTTCGGGCACGTGATTCATCTGGGCGAGCGGGACTGTTCGCTCCAGCGGCGCCACCAGAAGGTGATCGAGGAGGCCCCGGCATACGCCGTGTCGCCCGGGGTCCGGTCCAGGATCTGCAAGGCGGCCGCGACGCTGGCCAGGAGCATCGGCTATCGCAACGCCGGCACGGTGGAGTTCATCTTCGACGCCGACACCGACGATTTCTTCTTTCTCGAGATGAACACCCGGATCCAGGTCGAGCATCCGGTCACCGAGATGGTGACCGGCGTGGACCTGGTCGCGCAGCAGCTCATGATCGCTCGCGGCCAGCCGCTCGCGCTCAAGCAGTCCGACGTCCGCGTGCGGGGCCATGCGGTGGAATGCCGGATCAACGCGGAGTCGCCGCGACACGGCTTTCGTCCCTGTCCGGGACGAATCACGAAGTGGGAGCCGCCCCAGGGAGCCGGCATCCGGCTCGATACCCATTGCTACGGCGGCTACGTGGTCCCCCCCTTCTACGACTCGCTGCTGGCGAAGCTGATCGTCCACGGAAGCGACCGCGGCGACGCCACCGCCCGGGCGCGTCGCGCGCTCGCCTCCTTTGAGGTCGCCGGTATCGACACCGGGATCCCGTTCCTCCAGGCGGTGATGGACGATCCCGATTATCTCGCCGGGAGGGTGAACACCCGCTGGCTGGAGGAAAAGCTCGAAGCGTACGCCGCGGCAGCGGCGGCGTGAAGCGCCGCACGTCGCCGGCCGCCGTCGCTGCGCGTTTGCGGCCATCTGCTACATGGCGAGGTTCCTCCTCAGGCGGCTGCTGCACCTTGTTCTGGTTCTCTGGTTCGTCACGACCCTGACCTTCGCGCTGTTGCGCCTGGTTCCGGGCGGCCCTTTCGACCGCGACCGCAGGCTTCCCCCGGAGGTGCTGGCGAACATCCTCGCGAAGTACCATCTCGATGAGCCGGTATGGCGCCAGTATGTGCGCTATCTGGGAAGCGTTATCGGCGGCGATCTCGGCCCGTCCTACAAGTATGTCGACCGGGGCGTCAACGACGTCATCGCCGAGACGCTGCCGGTTTCGGCCGAGCTCGGCGTGCTCGCGCTGGCTTTCGTGCTCACGGTCTCGCTGCCCGCCGGCCTGGCCGCCGCGCGCTGGCGCGGCTCCTGGATCGATCGCTGCGTGACGCTCGCCAGCGCAACGGCGATCGCCCTCCCCCATTTTCTCCTGGGCGCGCTGCTCATCTGGATTTTCGCGCTGCGGCTGGGGTGGTTTCAGGCCGGGATATGGAACGAGCCGGGGAGCGCGATCTTGCCGGTCGCGACGCTGGGCGCGGCACCGGCGGCCTACCTCGCGGCGCTGCTGCGCTCCAGCCTGATCGAGACGTTCAGGCAGGATTTCATCCGCACGGCCCGGGCCAAGGGGATCGGCGAGGCGGCAATCGCCCTGAAGCACGCCCTCCGGAACTCCCTGATACCGTTTCTGAGCGTTCTCGGACCGCTGACCGCGACGTTGTTGACGGGCTCGTTCGTCGTCGAATACGTCTTTGCGATTCCGGGCATGGGGAGGTTCTTCATTACCGCGGTCACCGACAGGGACTATCCATTGATCGGGGGCGTCACCCTGGTCTACACCGCCCTCCTCGCCGCCGCCAACCTCATCGTGGAGCTGTGTTATGGATGGCTCGATCCGCGGATCAGGACGCGCTGAGGCGGGACGGCCGCGTTCTTCGGCTCGGCCGCGAGCGGCACGGGCCGTTTGCAGCCTTCTCTTCATCGTCGCCGTGGGCGCCGCGGGCCTCGGTGCCCCTTGGATTTCTCCTTATTCCTCGGGAGGCTTGCAGGAGAGTCGGGTTCTGGAGCCCCCCGGTCCGGCCCACTGGATGGGCACCGACGGGCTCGGGCGGGATCTGTTTACCCGGGTGCTCTACGGCGCCCGCGTATCGGTTGCGGTCGGCGTGGGCGCCGCGCTCGTGGCCCTGCTGCTGGGGACGGCGTACGGGACGATCGCAGGTTTTGCGGGCGGCAGGACGGAGGAGTGGATGATGCGGATGGCCGACGTGATTTACGGCCTCCCCGACCTTCTTCTTTTCATCCTGCTGTCTCTGGTGCTGGGGCGAAACGTCGCGGGCCTGCTCCTCGCCCTGGGTCTGGTCTCCTGGGTGCGGTTCGCGCGCGTGGCGCACGGCCAGGTGCTCCAGGCGAAGGAGCTGGCCTTCATCGAGGGGGCGCGCGCCATCGGAGCGCCGGCCGCGCGGATTCTCTGGCGCCATCTGCTTCCCAACGTCGCCGGCCCGCTGATCGTCACGCTGACCTTCAGCGTTCCCGCCGCCATCCTGGCCGAGTCGACGCTGAGCTTTATCGGCCTGGGGATCAACGATCCTTACAGCGCATGGGGAACGAGCTGGGGAGGGCTGGCCCAGGATGGGTGGCGGGCCATGCGGAGCTATCCTCACGTGATCTTCTTTCCCGCCGCGGCGATCTTCCTCACCATCCTCTCCTTCAACGCGCTGGGAAACGCGCTCGGAGACTGGCTCGATCCCGGGAAAACGGATGCGAGGATTCCGCTTTCCGGGTCGAGACTCGAGATCCGGAGAGCCGAAGCGAATCCCGGCACCCGTTCACCGGATGGTCGGCCCGAAGGTTCCAGGTAACGGCCGGGAGCCCGGAACCGGGGGCCGACACCGCCGACGCGTCGCGGCGAGGGCGCTTTCGCGGCCCCAACGCGGTTGACTTCTCCACCCCGCCGGCGATATAGGTTGCGCCGTTGAACGGGCAGCCGGGAGGAGAACCATGGCGGAAACGATCCTGCTCTGGGCCGTTTACGGTGCGTCGTGTTGCTCGTTGCTGTTTTTCCTGTCTCTGGCGAGAAGCGCGGTTCGAAGCGGGCGCGCCGCCGGGAGACGACCAGGGGCGGTTCCTTTCCCTGGGCCGTCCTGGAAAATCGTCGGGGGGATCGACCGGTGGCCGCGGGGTTACGATTCTCCCCAGGTATTTCATGAAGATCAGGTTCGGCGCCGCGAGCACTACCAGCGACGACTGGCGCGCCGGGTCGCTCGAAGACGCCCGCGCGCGCCGGGCTTGACCCGTACGCTCCTCCACTGAGCCGCCGTCGGCGAGCCTTTACGGCCGGTTTTCAGCCGGGCCGCTCCTCCGCCGCCGGGCGAAGCCCCCACCTGCCTTCGCTGTCGAGGCTCACCTTGCCCTGGCGGTGGAGCAGACCGAGCGCCGCCGCCACCGAAGAAAATTCCTGCCGGGAAAAGAGCGTGAGCAGCTCCGGAAAATAGCGCCGGCTCTTCGCCAGGGCTTCGAGAATCTTCTCGGCGAGCGCCTCCGGCTTCGCCTTTTCGAGGGCGGGCGCGGGCGGCCCGGCGGCAGGTCCCAGGTAATCGGCGAGCTTCACGCTGTCCTGCTTGAGGTAGACGATGCGGTTGAAACGACTTCGCGGCACGTCTTCGGGAATCGTGGCGTCGATGCCCATCTTTGCGGTCGTCGGGATGCGCCCGGCGACCGGCGGGAGCGAGGGGTCGAGCGGCTTGGAGCGCGCGTTGGACACGATCAGCACGTCCCGATCGGCCTGAACGCGGGTGGCGATCGCCCACTCCACCTCCGTGGGGTCGAAGACGTCGATGTCGTCGTCCACGACGGTGACGTGCTTGATGTCCGCGATCGAAAGCAGCGCCAGGACCGCGTTCTTGCCGTCCCCGGGCTGCTTGCGGATCGCCGCGACCACGTGCCAGTGGCAGCATCCGCCGGGGGTGACGTTGATGGCGCTTGCCTGCACGCCGGCCTCGCGCAGCGCGCGCCACGCCGCCGCCTCGTAGATCGGCGCGCTCATCCAGATGTTCTCCCAAGGCATGTGCAGCGCGTAGTAGATTGGCTCCTTGCGTTGCAGGATCGCCTTCACGCGCACGCGGGGATTGAGGTGCACGCCGCCCATCAGCCGGTTGAATTCGCAGAACGGCCCCTCGGGGTGAACCCACCCCTCCGGCAGGATCTCCCCTTCGAGCACGATCTCGGCGTCCGCGATGCACGGCACGGGAACCGTCTCGCCGTCGGCGAGAGGAACCGGCTCCCCGCGAAGCGCGCCGGCGAAGGTGAGCTCGTTCACCCCCAGGCTCGCCTTGAAGGTGGCGGCGATCAGCTCCGCCGGATGGGTGCCGATCGAGACCGAGATCGGCAGAGGCTTTTTCCGCTCCAGCGCCCGCTCGGCAAAACGGCGCAGGTTGTTGGGCGTGACGATGTCGATGCCGGTGACGTTGCGCTCCTTGATCATCAGGCGGTAGACGCCCGCGTTCATCCCGTACTCGGGGTCTTCGGCGATCACGACACCGGCGGTGATCATCGGCCCGCCGTCCATCACGGAGAAAACCGGGACCGGGAGGCGGTAGAGATCGACGCGGTCGCGCGTCCAGACGACCTCTTTCACCGGAGCGCGCCGCGCCTTTCTCGGCTTGACGGGGCGCTCCATCGCGGCCCGGATCCGGCTCTCGATCTTCTCGTAGGGAACGCCCATTCCGAGCGCCAGCCGGCGCCGGGAAGCGAGGAGGCCCGAGACGACGGGCATCGAGTAGCCGCTGACCCTCTCGAACCGCAGCGCCTTTTCCGACTGGGCGACGAGCGCGGCGACGTCGCGCAGGTCGACCGGCCTCTCGACGACGGCCAGTTCGTCGTTTTTCTTCAGGGCGTCGAGGTAGCTCCTGAAGTCGGCGGCCATGCGGTGCTCCGGGAAAGGCGGGTCGCGGCGGTGCGCGCAGAACGGACGGGTTACCGGCGGTTGATCTCGTCGAGCGCGGCGAGCAGCTCGGCGTTTTCCGGGATGCCCTTCTCGTACTCCTTCGCGAAACGGACAACTCCCTGCTTGTCGATGATGAAGACCGCGCGCTTCGGGTAGCCCTGGGGCCTCAGACAGTCGTAGAGCGAGCAGACCGCGCCGTGCGGCCAGAAATCGGAAAGCATGGGAAAGCCGATGCCGCCCATCTTTTCCGCGAACGCCTTGTGCGAGAACGGGGAGTCGACGCTTATGCTCAGGACCTGAGCATCTCGGGCCTCGAATTCTTTGCGATCCCTTTCGAGGCCGCTGAGCTCGCGCTCTCAGCCGCCGGTGAAGTCGAGGGGGTAAAAGGCCAGGACCACGTTCTTCTTACCGCGGTAATCGCTGAGCGATACGTTTTGCTCCCGGGAGACCGGCAGGGTGAACTCCGGAGCGGGATCGCCGACTCGTGGCATCGCCATGGCAAACCTCCTTTTGCGTGGTAGCCGGCTTTTTATCAGCTCCTCGGATCGAGGTAAAGCCGGATGTAGTCCGACAGCGCCTCCCGGGTGCTCTCGAACGCCAGCTCGCCCCAGGGCAGCTCGCTCGGCCGAAAGATGCGCGCCGCCACCGACTCGTCGGCCGCGGCCAGCTCGCCGCCGACGACCTCCGCCGCGTAAACCACGATGACGTTCGGAGACCGGGGGTAGGAGTAGACGTTCAACAGGGAGGTGAGCCGCACGTCGAGCCTGGACTCTTCCTTGGTTTCGCGCACGGCCGCGTCGCGAACGCTCTCGCCCCGATCGACGTAGCCGCCGGGGAAGACCCATTTCCCCATGGCCGGCTCCACGCCGCGCTGGAGCAGTACGATGCCTCCTTCGAGCGTGAAGATCGTTCCCGCCACCACCTTCGGGTCCTGGTAGAAGATGAACGAGCAGCGCGCGCACACCAGCCTTTCGGGCTCGTTCGCCTTGAGCCGCCGCCTCTCCAGGGGACCGCCGCAGCGCGGGCAGAACCGGAACTCGACGTGACCGTGCGCGTTGCCGTGGTGGTGGGCTTCCATGCTTCTTATTTATACGATCTCGGATTGAAACGAAAGCACGTTTCTGCAATTTTGGTTAGACATGCTCCGCGCAGTGATCTTCGACTTCAACGGCGTGATCGTCGACGACGAGCCCGTCCATTTCGAGCTGTTTCGGGAGATCCTCGGGGAGGAGGGGATCGAGCTCACGAAGGAGCGCTACTACGAGCGCTACCTGGGATTCGACGACCGGGGGGCGTTCGCGGCGGCTTTTCGTGATCACGGGCGGCTGCTGGGCGGCGCGGAGCTGGAGGGGCTCGTCGAGCGCAAGGCGGCGCGCTATCGCGCGGCGATCCGCGATCGCGTCGTTCTCTTTCCCGGCGTCCGCAGCCTCGTTGAGCACCTCGCGCGGCGCTTGCCGCTCGCGGTCGCCTCGGGAGCCTTGCGCCACGAGATCGAAGGAATTCTCGCCGGAACCGGCCTGCGCGACTATTTTTCCGCAATCGCCAGCGCGGAGGACGTCGAGCGCGGCAAGCCCGATCCCGAGATCTTCCTCGCCGCGCTGGCCTCCTTGAATCGACGTCTCGAAGGCGCGCCGATTCTTGCCGCCGATTGCGTGGTGATCGAGGATTCCAGGGAGGGCGTGCGTGGGGCGCTGCGCGCCGGGATGAAGTGCGTCGCCGTCACCAACTCGCACCCTGCGAGCGCGCTCGCCGAGGCGCACGCGGTCGTCGAGAGCCTGGAAAAGGTCGATTTGCGGTTCCTCGAGCGGGTCGCGAGCGACCCCTAGCGGTACGGCGTCCGCTGCGGCCGCACGGTGATCTCGACCGGGCAGCAGGCCGCGGAGGAGCGCAGCACGAACAGGACCGTCTCGGCGATGTCCTCCGGGCGGATCATCTTGGTGCGGTCCAGCGGCGCTCCGGACGGGATGAGCGGAGTGTCGACGAAGCCTGGCAGGATCACCGCGACCTTGATCCCGGACTCGCGGACCTCCTCGTAGAGCGATTGCGTGAAGCCGATCAGGCCGAACTTCGACGCCGCGTAAGCGGCGGCGTTGGCCTCTCCCGTCTTCCCGGCGATCGAGCCGATGTTGACGACCGCGCCCTCGCCCTTCGCGATCATCGCGGGTAGGGCGAGACGGGCGAGCAGCATGGGCGCCCGGAGGTTGACCCGGAGCGTCCGGTCCCAGTCTTCCACGCGCGACTTGACCACCGGAGCGCGCCTGCCCCACCCGGCGTTGTTGATCAGGATGTCGACCGCCGACCACTTCGCGCGCACCGCCTCCATCAAACCGGCGATGTCGCCGTCGCGGGTGAGATCGGCGGTAACGAAAAACGCCTCACCGGAGGCCCGGCGGGCCTCCTGCTCGACCGCCGCCAGCTCGGCGGCGGTTCTCGCGGTCAGGGCGACGCGGCAGCCTGTTTTCGCCAGAGCCAGGGCCACGGCGCGACCGATTCCCCGTCCCGCCCCGGTCACCAGGGCGACTTTTCCGTTCAGCTCCATGCGCGGCGCGCAAACGGGTTTCAGTGCAGGGTCTTGGGTTGCAGAGCAAAGGGCGGCTGCGCCACCGAACAGCCCTGATGGTGGATCAGGCGCCAGCCGTCACGGCCCCGCTCGAACACGTTGGTGGCGGCGACCGTGGCGGAGGCGATCCGCCCCTCCACCGGACCGTGGATGTTCTCGTAGAGCGTGACCCAGGCCAGGTCGCCGTGCACGCGGATGGAAACGTCCGTCAGCATGAAGCGCATCTCCTGGCCGTTTTCGAAGATCCGCTGCCAGCTCGTCATGACGGGATCCCAACCCCGCAGGATGTGCCAGCCGGGATGGATGCACTGGATGTACGGCGCCCGGCGCCAGACTTTTTCCATCTCCGCCGTGCTGAGGCTTTCAAAGGCGCGGTAGAAGGCCTCGTTCGCTTCGGCTACCGCTTTTTCGTCGTCGGTCATGGCGCGGGACACCTCAATGGGACGGCTTCGGCGCCATCGTCACGAGCAGGACCAGCCGCTCGGCGCTCCCGTTGGTTACGCCATGGTTCTCGCCGGCGCGGGCGATTGCGATCTCCCCTTCTCCGAGCTCGCGCTCCTCACCGGCGATCTGAAAACGGCCCCGGCCGCGGACGACGTAGTAGATCTTGTCGGAGCCGTCGTGCGTGTGAGGCGCCTGGGATTGCCCGGGCTCGAAGCAGTAGAGGTCGCAGAACAGGCGGGGAGTCTCGAAGAGCCCGTTCTTCTTCATCTTGTCGACGGAAAACTGCATGGCGTCGGTAATTTTCTTGAAGCTTTCCATATGGGTTCTTCCGTCTCGATCAGCGTGGTCGAGCCGATACTACCACAGGCGCCGGGACATGCAAAAGCGGACGGAATCTGTTATCGCTGGAACATGGACGCCGTTCTGGTGCGCTATCACGAAATCGCTCTGAAGCGGGGCAACCGCCCCTATTTCGTCGAGCTGCTCAAGCGCAACCTCGCGGCCGCCCTCTGCGATCTCGAGCTCAAGGAAATCCGCAGCCTGCCGGCGCGAATCCTCCTGGTTTTCGCGGGGCCGGCGGGTCTCGAGCAGGCGACCGCCCGGATCGCAAACGTCTTCGGGGTGGCCAACTTCTCTCCGGTCGAACGCGTCCCGCGCGAGCTGGAGGCGCTGCGTTCCCGCGTGCTCGAAAGCCTCGCCGGAAGGACGTTCTCCTCTTTCCGGATCGACGCGCAGCGCGGCGACAAGAGCTTCCCTCTGACCTCCCCGGAGATCAATCGCCAGCTCGGAGGCGCGGTCAAGGCGCAATCCGGAGCGCGCGTCGATCTCACGGATCCGGAGCTCACGATCACGGTCGAGATCCTGCCCCGGGAGGCCTTTTTTGGATTCGAGAAGCTGCCGGGACCGGGAGGATTGCCCGTCGGCGCCAGCGGCCGCGTGGTCGCGTTGCTCTCCGGCGGGATCGATTCACCGGTCGCCGCACAGCGCATGATGCAGCGCGGCTGCCGGGTGATCTTCGTCCACTTCCACAGCGCCCCCTATCTGGACAAAAGCTCGCAGGAAAAAGCCCGGAGGCTCGTGGCCGGGCTCACGCGCTACCAGTTCCACTCCCGTCTCTATCTGGTCCCGTTCGGGGAGATCCAGAGCCGGATCGTCGCGGCGGTCGGCCGTCCTCTTCGGGTCGTGCTCTACCGGCGCATGATGCTGCGGATCGCGGAAGCGATCGCGGCGCGGGAAAAGGCCAAGGCGCTGGTGACCGGGGAAAGCCTGGGACAGGTCGCCTCGCAGACGCTCGAGAATCTCGCCGTGATCGAGGGCGCGGCGCGGCTCCCCGTGTTGCGGCCTCTGGTCGGCATGGACAAGCAGGAGATCGTCGATCAGGCGCGGCGGATCGGGACGTTCGGCATTTCCACGCTGCCCGATCAGGATTGCTGCCAGCTCTTCGTCCCCCGCCACCCGGCGACCAAGGCAAAGAGGAGCGAGGTCGAGCAGGCCGAGGCGGCGCTCGATCTTCAGGCGCTGCTCCGGCTCGGTCTGGAAAATACGGTCGAGGAGCGTTTTTGCTTCCCCGAGCCGAGGGCGCGCAACGGCCGGCTGCAGGCCGGGTAGGAAACGGGCGCGGGCCGTTTACACGTAGTGCTGGATGCGCTGCAGGCTGGGAGGGAAAAACAGTTCCTCGACCGCCGGCCGGCGCTTGATCATCCCCTGCTCGTGCTCGTACCGCACGACCGCCTCGAGCGCCTTGCGATTGTCCTCGAGGTTGTAGGGCCAGGGGTCGGGGCCGAAGATCTCACGCTGCTCGCGCATGAGCTCCTTGACCCACACGAGAGCGAGGTTGCGCGGGTCGGACATGCGCTCGTAGCAGAGGACCTTCGCCCGCTCGAAGACCTGCACCAGGCTCACCCCCACCCACGGGTGTTTCTCCAGGATGCGGTCGCGCACCACGACCGTGTGCATGATCGGAAAAATCCCGCTCCGCCGGTAGTAGTCGATCTCGGCCTGCTTGGCGTCCGGAAACAGCGGCGCGACCCGCGGGTCGCCCTTGCGGATCGACGGCAGGATTTCCGGGTAGAGGGCGCCCTCCAGCTCCCCGTCGACGAGCATCTGGTCGATGTTCTTCCCGGGGCCGACGCGCTTGACCTTCATCCAGGCCGCCGGTTCGAAGGAAACATCCTCTTCCTCCTGACACCACCATTCGATGGTCTTGAGATCGACCCCGTAGTAGTCCTGCAGGATACCGCGCATCCACAGCCCGGCCGAATTCTGCAGCGTATCGAGGCCCACCCGCTTCCCGTTCAGGTCCGACGGGCGCTCGATGCCGCAGCCGGCGCGCTTGACCATGTAGCCGTGCCGGAAACGGCGGTGCGGGAAGACCGGAATCGCCGTGAACGTCTTCTTCTGCTCGCGCGCGATCAAATAGGCGACCAGCGAAAGCTCGCAGACGTCGAACTCCTCGTAGCGCAGCATTCGACCGTGGCGCTCGGGGGAAGCCATCGTGAGAACATTGAGATCGATTCCCGCGGGCGCGATCTCCCCGTCGATCAAGGGCTTCAGCAGATCGTAGGACCCGCAGGCCAGGGTCAGTTTCAGTTTCGACATCCGGTTTTCTCCACCAGCTCCTGATATTCCTGGGGGGTATCTACGTCGATCGCCACCCCCTCCTCGTCCGTCTCGATCTCGAGCGTCTCCTTCGGGTGCGCCTGCACGACCGCCTTGGCGCCGACGGCGAGAGGCGCCCGGAGCAGCTCGTCGAACAGAGCTCGCGCGAAAATCACCGGGTGGCCGCGGCGCCCACGGTAACACGGCACGACAATCAGCTTCCCGGACCGGTAGAAGGCGTCGATCATACGGTCGACCAGCGCCGCGCTGAGGCACGGGTGGTCGACCAGGTGGACGAGGACGGCGTCGATGCCCGCCGCCTCGGGGAACTTCTGGAGCTCGCGCACCGCCGCCTGGAGAGAGGAGAGCTGCCCGAGGCGATAGTCCTCATTGATCACGATCGTCACGGGAAGATCGCGGATCTGTTGGCGTATCTCTTCGGCCCGGTGGCCGAGCACCACCACGATCCTTCCGGCCTTCGAGGCGGCCAGCGCCCGCACGATCCTGTCGATGAAGCGCTCGCCGCCGACGGGAAGCAGGGCCTTGGGGCTTCCCATCCGGCTGGACTCGCCGGCGGCCAGGATAACGGCTGCAATCATGTCGAACCCGATCTTCGAACCCAGGCCGCCCCGGCCGGCGGGGTCACCTGTAGACGCGACCGATGAAGCCGCTTTTCTCGAGCTCCTGTACGATGCTGTCGTCGACGAAATCCTCGATCTTGAGCGTCGCCCCGGGCCTGCGCGCAAGCGCGTCCCTGATCTGGACCTCCATCCCCTCGCGCGTGACCAGGGGCACCCGGTCGTAGAGCTTGGAAACGACGTTGTAGGATCCCTCGAGATAGGCGGGGTTGTCCTGCCGGCTGTACTTGGCGATGATCTTCTTGCTTTCGTCCTTGTGCGTCTTGAAGAAATGGGTGGACTCGACCAGCGCCATCAGGACGCGCCGCACGGTCTCGCCGCGTGCCCGGTAATAATTACGGGTCGTCACCGCGCAGATGTAGGGAAACTCGAAGCGTTTCTGAAAATCGGCCGTGCTGATCAGGACACGGTACGGCATCCCCTTGGCCAGGTGAATGATGCCCGGCGGCGAGGGGAAGCCCGCGATCCGCCCGCTGCGGAACGCGGAGGCCCGCTCGGTGGCACCCCCCACCTGCAGGATCGGCACGTCCTTCACGGGCTCCAGTCCAAGCCCCTTGACGAGGACGCGGGCCGCGACGTCCGAGGCGCTGCCCACCCGGCTGATGCCGATGCTCCTGCCCTTGAGATCCTCGGCGTTCTTGATCGACTCCTGGACCACCAGCTCGTAGGGGAGGCTGTTGAGAAAGCAGGCTACCATCAGCAGATCGGCCCCGCCCATCACCGCGCTGGCGACCGCTCCCCCCGAGGCGTTGCCGATGGGGACGTCCCCGGCCAGGATGGCGGAGACGGTGGTCGTGGTGGTCGGAATGTAGACGAGATCGACGTCCAGGCCGTGCTTCTTGAAGAACCCCGCTTCCTTCGCCGTGTGCCAGACGCCGTTGCTGGCATCGACCGAGCTGTACGATAACTTGATCCGCTCCTGCCCCAACAACGGCGGCGCGGGCACGGCCGCCCAGAGAAGAATCCATGCCGTCATCAAGCATTGTCCCGCTGTTCGCATGTCACCTCCTGTGCGCCGGCCCGGCCGGCGGCGCCGGCGCGGGGTACGGGAATTCGTCGAGGGGAAAAGGGCGGGCACGAGCCGAGCGCTACTGCTCCGCGGGCAGCGCCATGCAGTCGGCGGGCGGCAGCTCGACCCAGACCGGATCGCCGCGCCGCACCTGCAGTGAATGGCGCTGGTGCGTCTGCAGCACGGTTTTGCACAGCTCGACCGTGCAGTCCAGGTATTCCCCCAGGAACATCGCGGTCCCGATCTTGCCCTCGAGGAGATTGGGAACGGCCGCGGGCTTCTGCCGGTGCAGAATGATGCTCTCCGGCCGTACCACCACGACCACTTTCGTCCCCGCTTCCAGCGGGCCGGGCAAGCCCGCGGCGATCTCTCCTTCCTCCGTCGCCACCAGCCCACGGCCCTCGCCGTCGACCCGCGCCAGTTTCCCGCTGATCTGGTTGGTCGAGCCGATGAACTGGGCCACGAACTGGCTTTTGGGGTGCAGATAGATCTCCCGCGGCGTGCCTTCCTGGACGATGACCCCGGCGTTCATCACGGCGATCACGTTGGACATCGAGAGCGCCTCGATCTGGTCGTGCGTGACGTACAGAGTCGTGATCCTCAGGCGCCGCTGGAGCTCCCTCAGCTCCACGCGCATGCGCTCGCGCAGCTTGGCGTCCAGATTGCTCAGCGGCTCGTCCAGGAGCAGCACCTGCGGCTCGCGCACCAGCGCGCGGGCGAGCGCGAGGCGCTGCTGCTGGCCGCCCGAAAGCTGCGTCGCCATGCGTTCTTCCAGCCCCCCGAGCTCGACCTGCTCGACCGCGTTTCGCACCCGCTTCTGGATCTCGTCGTTGCCGAGCTTGGTTTTGCCGACGCGCAGCGGGAAGGCGACGTTCTCGAAGACCGTCATGTGGGGCCAGATGGCGTAGCTCTGGAAAACCATGCCGATGGGACGTCGATAAGCCGGCACGAACGTTGAATCTTCGGCGGAAAAGACCTTTTTTCCCGCAACGACGATCTCTCCGGCATCCGCCCTTTCCAGCCCGGCGATGCAGCGCAGGGTGGTTGTCTTGCCGCAACCGGAAGGCCCGAGAAGCGTGTAGAAGCGGCCGTCCTCGACGGTGAAGCTTATGGAATTGACGGCCCTGACGCCCGCGTGGGTCCCGTCGGCGAACGTCTTGACCAGCGACTTAACCTCGATCACGAAAAATTCTCCCTGGACCGGATCTCATGTCTGGATGCCGACCCGGCCCGATACTTTATAGAAAATCGCGACGATTATCAGCAGCGTGAGGATCATCAGGATTCCGATCGCGGCGACGATCGTGACCTGCCCCTGCTCGAACATCGTGAACAAGAGGATCGATAGCACCCGGCTCTCTCCGGTGGCCAGGAGCACCGACGTCGAGAACTCGCGGAAAGAGACGATGCAGATGTAGATCCAGCCGGCGACGAAACCCGGCCGGAGCAATGGCAGGGTCACCCGCTTGAAAGTTTCCCACCAGGAGGCTCCGGAAGCGGCCGCCGCCTCCTCCAGCTCACTGTGGATCTGGAGAATGGAGCCCGAGGCGGTTCTCATGCCGTAGGGAATGTAGCGCGTCACGTACGCGATCAGCAGCACCCAGATGGTCCCGTAGATCGGCACGGGAAAGGCGACGTAGAGCAGGATGAGCGCCATGCCGAGAACGATCCCCGGGACCGTGATCGGTACGAAGGCGAGAAAGTCCAGCAGCCACCGGCCCGGCAGGCGGCTCTTGTAGACGATCCAGGCCACCAGCGACGTGAGCAGCATCGCAACCGTCGCGGTCATCACGGCGAGCACCACGCTGTTTTTCATCGCTTCCCAAAACGGCCGGAAACCGTAAAGGTAGGCGTAATTCTCGAGCGACAGCTTCTTCACCGCATCCCAGCTGGGTGTGGCGAAGAACGGCAGGAACGACGCCCAGAACAACACCAGGAACGGCAGCAA
The DNA here is from genome assembly GCA_035574315.1 of Candidatus Zixiibacteriota bacterium. Lineage (NCBI taxonomy): Bacteria > Pseudomonadati > Candidatus Zixiibacteriota > Candidatus Zixiibacteriota bacterium. The sequence goes on along the minus strand of DATLYW010000019.1, from coordinate 3,342 downwards.
GACCACGAAGACGAAGTAAGTCGTCAGGAAGGCGAACCCGGCCCATTTCCACCGCCCGAGGTCGAACTGCCGCGGGCGGAACGCTTTGCCCGTGACGGTCTGGAACTTTTTCCCCTCTTTGGTGGACCGCGTGTAGAGCCACACCCCGAGCGCGCTCAGCAAGAGGAGCCCCACGGCGAGCGCCGCGCCCCGGCCGTAGTCCGGTGGATACTCGTTGAAAGCGAGGAAGATCTCGCTCGTGTAAACGTAGATGCGGGCGGGGATGCCGATCAACGCCGGCGTCTCGAACGACTCCAGGGTGCGGACGAACAGGATGAGCAGCACCGATGCGGCGGTCGGCCGGAGCAGCGGCAGGGTTATCCGCCGGATCGTCTGCCAGGTGTTTCCCCCGGACATCATCGCGGATTCTTCGAGCGAAGGATCCATGGACTTGAACGCGGCGACCATCATGAGGAAGGCCAGCGGGACCTGACCCACGGAATGGACCCAGATCATGCCGGGCAGGGAAAAGACGTTGAACGGCGGCGACTGGAGCCCGAAGAGCTGCATGAGCCAGACGTTCAAGTAGCCGAATTTCGGGCTGAGAAGGAAGATCCAGGCGATCGATTCCAATACTCCCGGCAGGATCAGCGGCACCACCGCCAGAGGCACGAAGATCCCCCTGAGAGGAGTGTTGGTCCGTTCGGTGAGCCATGCGAGCAGCGTTCCAAGGATGAACGTGAGGCCGGCGGAGCCGGAAGCGAAGATGACCGAGTTTCGGAACGTCGAATAGGTGTAAGGGCTGGCGTAAGCGGCTTCGTAGTTCTTGAGCGTGTAAACGAATTCCCGGGGCGCAACCTCGGCCTGAAAGCTTCCCACGAGCAGCATGAGAAGCGGAAGCACCGCGAGATAGACGAGGACTCCGGCCCCGACCAGCGGGACCAGAAGGGCCGGGTCGCTCAACCGCGGTAAAGCGGCGCGCGCCGATCTCGGGAGGGCGATCGTCGACATGGCTTTGGACCTATCCTGCAGAGGCCGGTAGAGGCCACGGTCGGCGTGCTCGAACGGCGTGCTCCATCCATTGAGCCTTGACTGCCTCCCCCGGGTTTGGAGGGCCGGCCCGGGGACGCTGCCACCGGGCCGGCCGCGAGATGGATTTTACTCTGACCGTCTGCTGTGATGTTTAGCGCAAGTTGAATATGCTTTTCCAGATCTTTTCATACTTGGGAAATTCCTTGATGTCTGCCGCGCTGATCGCGTAGATCTTCTGCGTTCGGGTCTTGTCGACGGGCTCGACCTTGGGATGAGCCGGGGTCCGTCCCCCCTGAGCCATCGCTTTCTGGCCCTCCTGGCTGGCCATCCAGCGGGCGAAGAGCAGCGCGGTCTTGGGATGGGGCGCATCCTTGAGGATTGCCGTGGCGTTGATGGAAGCCACGCCTTCGCTCAGCATGTAGTTCACCGGCGCCCCCTTCTGGATCCGCCTCGGATAGTGATGGGAGTAGCAGGTCAGGCATGCGGCGGCCTGCCCGGCGACCAGCAGCTCGGCGAGCTGCGAATGGCCCTTGTGGAACTCGACGTTGTTGGCGGCGACCTTTTTCCAGAATTCGATCGCTTTCTCGTCGCTCTTGAACTTGTACTTCGCGAAGGCGAGCAGCATCTCGAGATCCCTCGGCTCGGCGATCAGGCGGTTCTTCCAGCGAGGGTGGGTGAAGTCGTCGTACGACTTCGGCTCCTCTTCCTTTTTTACCAGGTTCGTGTTCCAGGCCGCGACGAAGAACTGCAGGTCCGAAGCGGTCCAAAAGCTGCCTTTCATTCCCTCGGGGTATTCCGCCGATTCCGGGAGCTTGATCTCGAGCAGGAGCTTCTGGTCATGGAGCTGGATGACATTTTCCAGCGGAGTCTGAAACACGTCGGCGAGCGTTCGACCGCCGCGCGCCTCGCTCACCACGCGAGCCACCAGCTTGTCGGAGGTGGCGTCGACGTGGTTGATCTTGATCCCCGGGAAGCGTTTTTCGAACACCGGCAGGATTCTTTCGGCGTTGATCTGCGCGAGGGTGCCGTAAAAGTTCAGCGTGCCGCCCTCCTTGAGGGCCGCCTTGTGCAGCTCGTCGAGGCTCTGAGGGAGCGCGCCGGCGGGCGAAACCAGCTGCAGCGCAATCGCCACCAGGAGCACCCGGACTGCGGTGCGTCGGAAATCCATTATGGCAAAAACCTCCTTGTTCAAGCGTACTTGTCACCCCTCGTAATACCAGCTTTCAACCGCCAGTCAACGGCGGCCCGGCTAGCGCAGCTTGAAAACCTCCTTCCAGGTCTTTTCGTACTTGCGCCAGCTCTTAATTTCTTCCGGCCCGACCGGGTAGATCTTCTGGGGACGGATTTTTTCCACCGGCTCGACCTTCGGGTGCGGTGGGGTCCGGCCGCCCATCGCATAAACCCTCATCCCTTCCTCGCTGGCCGACCAGCGGGCGAACAGCCATGCCGTGTTCGGGTGCGGGCTGTCCTTGGCGATGGCGGTGGCGTTGATGGTGGCCACGCCCTCGGTCAGCATGTAGCCGAGCGGCGCTCCTTTGCGGATTCTCGGCGGATAGTGGTGCGCGTAGCAGGTGATGCAGGCGGCGGCCTGCCCCGCGACCAGGAATTCCGCCAGCTCGGAGTGGCCCTTGTGGAACTCGACGTTGTTGGCCGCGATCCGGCGCAGCAGCTCAATCGCCTTCTCGTCGCTGCGGTACTTGTGGCGCGCCAGCCCCATCAACAACTCGACGTCGCGCGGCTCGGCGATCAGCCGGCCCTTCCATCTGGGATCGGCGAAGTCGTCGAACGCCTTGGGCTCCTCGGCGGGCTTCACGAGGTTCTTGTTCCACGCCGCGGTGATGAACAGCAAATCCGCGGTGACCCAGAACGGACCCCTCAGGTCGGCCGGAATTTCGGCCGCTTCGGGCGGCACCTTTTCGACGACGAGCTTCTGCTCGGCCAGCTGGAGGATGTTCTCCAGGGACATCTGAAAGACGTCGGCGAGCACCCTCCCCCCGCGCGCCTCGGTGATCGCGCGGGCGGCGAGCTTGTCGGCGGTCGCGTCCACATGGTTGATCTTGATCCCGGGGAAGCGCTTCTCGAAAACCGGGAGAATCTTCGCCGCGTTGATCTGGGCGAGCGTGCCGTAGAAGTTCAGCGTCCCGCCCTCTTTGAGGGCCTGCTTGTAGACCTCGTCGAGGCTCTGGGCGGGCGCGCTCCGGCAGAAGGTGGTTGCGAGGGCGACCGACAGCAGCGCGATTCGAAACAGGCATCCTGTCAATCCTTTGTCGCTCGACATGACGACCTCCTTTCTCCTCCGCAGGCTGACCGGCGGGGGCCGGGCGAGGCCCC